>NZ_JAHUTG010000039.1:0-22870 GCF_020889545.1 Rhodococcus sp. I2R | reverse complement strand
GGGTTGCGGATCGAGTTGGGTGAGATCGAGTCGGCGTTGTTGGCTGAGGGTGTGGTTGCGCAGGCGGTGGTGCTGGTTCGTCACGATCAGTTGGTGGCGTATGTTGTGCCGTCCGCCGGCTCCACGGTAGATATCGACGCGCTATTGCGGAGCGTGGCCGCGCTCGTGCCCGAATACATGGTGCCTGCAATGGTTCTGGTACTCGACGCACTTCCACTCGGACCCTCGGGCAAGCTGGATAGAAAAGCACTGCCCGAACCCGTCTTCGAAAGCTCTGCCGACTTCCGCGGCGCGGACAGTGACGTCGAGCAGATTCTCAGCGAGGTCTTCACCGAGGTGCTCGGCGTCGATCGAGTAGGCGTCGACGACTCGTTCTTCGCTCTCGGTGGCGACAGCATCGTCTCCATCCAGTTGGTTGCCCGTGCGCGTGCTCGTGGCGTGATCATCACACCACGAGATGTGTTCGAGCAGAAGACAGTTGCGCTCCTCGCTTCGGTATCGACAACCGAGGGCGACACCGCCGACAGGGTCGTGCTCGAGGAGCTCCCCGGCGGCGGCGTCGGGCGTATGCCGTTGACACCGTTCGCGCAGTCGATGATCGAGCGCGGCGGATCCTTCGACCGCTTCGTGCAATCGGTGACCCTCGACCTGCCCGTCGGCATCGACCGCCGCGGCATACTCCGCACGGTCACCGAAGTCGTCGACCGTCACGACGGCCTGCGCGCACGACTCGTGCATGACGACCAGGGGTGGGGTCTCGAGATTTCCGAGCCCGGCTCCGTGGACCTCGACTCCTCGATCGACCACATCGTGATCGACGCGGAGGCCAAGTCCGAGGACATCATGGCCGCGGCATCGGAGGCCGTCGATCTGTCGATGCGCCACCTCGATCCGCGCGCCGGCCACATGTTGCGTTTCGTCTGGGTCGACTTCGGCCGCGACGTGCCGGGCCGCCTCGTCGTGATCGCACACCACCTCGTGGTCGACGGTGTCTCGTGGCGCATCCTGGTGCCGGACTTCGTCTCCGCCTGGGCTCAGATCGCGCTCGGCACCACACCCGAGCTCCCGGACGTGGGTACGTCCGAGCGTCGCTGGGCGCACGCGCTCGAAGAAGAGGCCCGATCCGAGAAACGCTTGCTCGAACTGGATCTGTGGCGCCGCATCTCGGCCACCGAGGACCCGTTACTGGGCGAGCGGCCGTTCGATTCGGCCACCGACGTGCAGTCCACCGTCGAACGAATCTCCGTCACAGTGCCAGCCTCGGTGACCCGCTCCTTGCTCACCGCGGTGCCCGACGCCTTCCGCGGCGGGGTCAACGACGGTCTGCTCGCGGCCCTCGCCGTCGCCGTACGCCGTTGGCGCGCCCAACGGGGCGTCGAAGCCCCGGCCACACTGGTGCAACTCGAAGGCCACGGTAGGGAAGACGAGCTCGTTCCCGGCGCGGACCTCTCACGTACGGTCGGCTGGTTCACCAGTGTCTTTCCCGTCCGGCTCGACCTCGAGGGAATCGACCTCGACGGTGAAAACGCCATCGGCGCGGCAGTGAAGACCGTCAAAGAGCAGATGCTCGCCATTCCCGACAAGGGGATGGGTTACGGCTTGCTGCGCTACCTCAATGCCGAGACAGCAGCAGAGTTGTCGCAGCTCTCGTCCGGGCAGATCAGCTTCAACTACCTCGGCCGTCAGGAAACCGGTGACCTACCGGAAGGGATCGCGGGCTGGCTACCGGCCTCCGATTTCGAAAACCTGGCAGTCTTCGGCGATCCCGACATGCCCGCCAACAAGACGGTCGACATCAATGCCATCGTGAAGGGCTCGGGTGAGACGTCCGAACTGGTTGCGGCGTTTGCGTTCCCGACCGGAGTCATTGCACCGACGGACGCGCAGGACTTGGCCGATCTGTGGGTCGCGGCGCTGACCGAACTCGCAGATCACGTCACTGACCCAGCTGCCGGTGGCCTGACTCCGTCCGACGTCCCACTTCTCTCGCTGACGCAGCGCGACATCGACGCGGTCGAGACGCTGTACCCGAAGACCACCGACATCTGGTCGTTGGCACCGCTGCAGTCGGGCCTGCAATTCCACGCATTGTTGGCTGGATCCTCGCTCGACGTGTACACGATGCAGATGGTGCTCACTCTCGAAGGGACCGTCGACGCAGCACGTCTTCGCCGCTCCGCTCAGGCATTGCTCGACCGCTACGAGAACCTGCGAACGGCGTTCGTGACAGCAGCAGACGGATCCTCGGTTCAGGTCGTCGTGAACGACGTCGACGTGCCATGGTCCGAGCACGACCTCTCCGACCTGTCCGGCAGCGCTCGCGAGCAGGCATACCAAGCGCTTCGAGCCAATGAACAGTCGACGCAATTCGACCTCGCCGCAGCGCCGCTCGTTCGCTTCACGCTGGTGAAGCTGTCGACTGGTGAGTACCGGCTGCTCTTCGCCAACCACCACATCCTCATCGATGGCTGGTCGATGCCGCTGCTGATGAAGGACCTGCTCTTCCTCTACGCGGCCGGTGGCGACGGTTCCGTGCTACCGCGTGTGGCGTCATATCGGATGTTCCTGTCCTGGATCGCGCGGCAGGATCACGCCGAATCTGCTCGGGCGTGGGCACGTGCACTCGAGGATGCACCGGAGCCGACGATTCTGGCGCCGGCCTCGATCGATCGCGAGATCACCTCGCGTTCCGGTGCGATCGAGATATCGCTGTCCGCCGGACTCTCGCGGTCGCTCGCTGCCCTCGGTGCGCGGCTGGGAGTCACCGTCAACACTGTCGTTCAGGCCGCCTGGGGCATGTTGCTCGCCGCCTCCACGGGCCGCGACGACGTCGTGTTCGGCGCAACGGTGTCCGGCCGACCGGCCGGGCTTCCTGGCGTGGAGTCGATGGTCGGGTTGTTCATCAACACCCTGCCCGTTCGTGTTCGCCTCGATCCGGCGGAGACGCTGGAGTCTGCCCTCGTCCGACTCCAGGGTGAGCAAGCAGATCTGCTCGACCACCATTACCTCGGGTTGACCGAGGTACAGCGGGCTGCGGGCGTGGGAAATCTCTTCGACACGCTCACAGTCTTCGAGTCCTACCCGGTGGACGAAGCCGGGTTGGCCGCGCAGGCGTCGGACATCGACGGGATGGCCGTCACCGGCATCGAATCCAACGACAGCACGCACTACCCGCTGACCCTGTTGATCGTCTCCGACGATCGAATTCGATTGACACTGAAATACTTCGAGGACCTTTTCGACCGCGATCAGGTTGTAGCGATGGCTGCCCGGGTCGAACGCATCCTCACCGCGGTGGCCGAGGATCCGTCTCAGGCGGTCGGCGATCTCGACCTGCTCGACGAGGCCGAGCGGCGTGAACTGCTGGCCGAGCGGAACGCGACAGATCACGACGTCGAGGATGCATTGCTTCTCGACGAGTTCGACAGGCAGGTCGAACGCACCCCCGAGGCGACGGCGTTGACCTTCGAGGGGCAGTCGATCACCTACCGTGAATTCTCCGCGCGCACAAATGGATTGGCGCGACATCTGATCGGCAAGGGCGTAGGCCCCGACACGGCAGTTGCCATCGGCATACGCCGGTCTGTGGAGATGATGGTCGGAATCTACGCCGTGCTGCGGGCGGGCGGTGCGTACGTGCCACTCGATCCCGAGCAGCCGGCCGATCGCGTCGACTACATCCTGGAGACCTCTAACGCGGTTCTCGTGCTCACGACGGTGCGTGACGAGTTCGCCACGGGCGCTTCGACAGACGTCGTGTTCGTCGACGATGCAGCGCTCGAGCGCATTTCGGGCGATCCGCTGCCCGAGGCGGAGCGTGGCAGGACCAGGCCCGACAACGCTGCGTACGTGTTGTTCACCTCCGGATCGACCGGTAGGCCGAAGGGCGTGACGATCAGCCATCGTGCGATCGTCAACCGCCTCGAGTGGATGCAGGACGAGTACCGGTTGACCGAGTCCGATGCCGTCGCGCAGAAGACGCCTGTCACCTTCGACGTGTCGGTGTGGGAGCTGTTCTGGCCGTTGCGCGTCGGCGCGCGCATGGTGATCGCAAAGCCGGACGGTCACCGCGACCCGGCGTATCTCGCCGACCTTTTGGCCGCCGAAGCTATTTCGGTCGCGCACTTCGTCCCGTCGATGCTGGCGGTGTTCACCGCCGAACCGTCCGCTGCGGCCGCGTCGGCGTTGCGTTGGGTGTTCGCCTCCGGTGAAGCTCTACCGGTGGCGACTGCCGCACGCCTGGCCGAGCTGCTACCGGGCACCCGTCTCGTCAACCTCTACGGCCCCACCGAAGCCGCAGTCGACGTGACCTACCACGAGTACACCGCGCAGGACCGCTCCGGCGTACCCATTGGGCGACCGGTGTTCAACACTGCGGTCTACGTGCTCGACAGTGCGCTGCGGCCTGCGCCGGACGGCGCCGAGGGCGAGCTCTACCTCGGCGGCGTGCAGCTCGCGCGCGGCTACAGCTCGCGGCCCGATCTGACGGCGGACCGATTCGTCGCCAACCCGTTCGGACCGGGCAGGCTCTACCGCACCGGAGACGTTGTCCGGTGGAACCCCGCCGGCGAACTCGACTACATCGGCCGCTCCGATTTCCAGGTCAAGCTCCGTGGGCAGCGGATCGAACTGGGCGAGATCGAGAGCGCTCTGCTCGCCGACGATGACATCGCACAGGCTGTGGTCGCGGTCCGTGGTGATCGATTGGTCGCATGGGTCGTACTCGTCGCTGATGTTGCTGATGTTGCTGATACCGCTGATACTGCTGTCCCCGATCTGACGGCGGCAGTGGGAGAACGTCTTCCGGCTTATATGGTCCCGTCGGCCTTCGTGGTACTCCACGCTCTGCCTCTGACGAGTTCCGGCAAGCTCGATCGCAAGGCGTTGCCCGAACCGTCCATCGAATCGGCGGAGTTCCGGGCGCCGACCACGCCGATCGAACAGATCGTCGCGGAGGTCTTCACCAGTGTCCTCGGCGTCGACAGGGTCGGTCTGGACGACGACTTCTTCGCGCTCGGCGGCAACTCGCTCGTCGCGACGCAGGTTGCGGCCCGGCTGAGCGCAGCTTTGGACGCACAGGTGCCTGTGCGGGCCCTGTTCGATGCCTCGACGGTCGCCGCGCTTGCTCGTCGCGTGGAGGACCATGCCGATTCCGGTGGGCGGGCAGCGCTCGTTTCCGTGCCGCGCCGAACTGAGGACGGGCGGCCGAAGCAGATCCCGCTGTCCTCGGCGCAGCAACGGATGTGGTTCCTCAACCGGTTCGACACCGCGTCTGCCGTCAACAACATCCCGGTCGCTATTCGACTGACCGGTGCGCTCGACAGCGACGCGCTGAGCGCCGCGGTCGCCGATGTGGTGGCCAGGCACGAGACGATGCGGACCGTGTACCCGGAGATCGACGGGGTCGGACATCAGGTGGTGCTCGCACCCGGCGACGTTGCCGTCGACTTGTCACCGATCTCGGTGGCCGCGCAGGACGTGCTCGGCGCCGTGCTCGAGACCGTGTCCGAGGGATTCGACGTCACCAGCGAGGTACCGCTGCGGGTGCGTCTGCTCGCCGTCGACGAGTGCGATCACGTGCTGGTGTTCGTGGTACATCACATTGCTGCGGACGGTTTCTCGATGCGGCCGCTGACCACCGACGTGATGCTGGCCTACGCTGCGCGTGCACTCGGCGAGACCCCGGACTGGCGCCCGCTCGAGGTGCAGTATGCGGACTACACGTTGTGGCAGCGCGCTGTCCTCGGCAGTGAGGACGACCCGTCCTCGGAGGCGTCGGCGCAGGTGTCGTACTGGACGAGTCAGTTGTCGGGGCTCGCCGATCAGATCGAGCTCCCGTTCGATCACGCCCGACCGGCTGTGGCAACCAATCGTGGCCGTACTGCCCAGTTCTCGGTCTCGGCCGAGCTGCACCGCAGTCTGGACAGTCTTGCTCGACGCCACAACGCGTCGCTGTTCATGGTGGTTCACGCAGCGCTCGCGATTCTCATGTCCAGGCTGTCGGCCTCGGAGGACGTGGCGATCGGAACTCCGATCGCAGGGCGCGGCGACGCGAAGCTCGACGATCTGATCGGCATGTTCGTCAACACGTTGGTGCTGCGGACCGAAGTGTCCCCGGGAACCGCCTTCGACGAACTCCTTGCGCACGCACGGGAGGTCGACCTACAGGCGTTCGCCCACGCCGACGTTCCGTTCGAGCGTCTCGTCGAGGTGCTCGATCCGCAGCGTTCGCAGGCGCGGCACCCGCTCGTGCAGGTGGTGTTGGCGTTCCAGAACCTCGGGCACACGGCGCTGGAGCTACCAGGACTGTCCGCCGAGGCGCTGCAGTTCGACGCCGAGATCGCCAAGTTCGATGTGCAGTTCACCTTCGAGGAAGCCGCGCAGCAGGGTGGCCTGACGTGTTACGTCAGCTACGCGAAGGATCTGTTCGACGCCTCGACCATCGAGGCGATGGGTGAGCAGTTCCTCGCAGTACTGGACGCCATCGCCTCCGATCCCACCACTGCGGTGGGCGATATCGCGATCGTCGACGACTCGACCCGCGATCGCGTGCTGACGCAGTGGAGTTCCTCGGGCGCCGATGTGTCGGTGAACGCGGCGACGTTGGTCGAACGGTTCGACGCCGCGGTGGCGGCGCACCCGGACGGGGTCGCGGTTCGATTCGAGGGAGTCTCGCTCACCTTTTCCGAGCTCGACAGCCGCGCGAATCGCCTCGCGCGCACGCTCATCGGTGCCGGTGCAGGCCCGGATTCACTGGTCGCCGTGGCTCTACCACGTTCGGCCGAATTGGTCGTAGCGCTCGTCGCTGTCGTCAAGGCCGGTGCGGGATACCTGCCGGTGGATCCGTCGTACCCGCGTGAGCGCATCGAGTTCATGATCGCCGACGCAGCTCCGGTGGCTGTGGTCACCACGGCGGAGGTGGCAGCGCAGGAGTCGATGGCGAGCATCGGCGAGGCCGGCATTGCCGTCGTAGATCCCTTTGCTGCGCAATCGGCTGGTGTGGAGGAAGATTCGGCGCCGGTTACCGACGCCGATCGACTCGCACCGCTCCGGGCAGACAACCTGGCGTATGTGATCTACACCTCCGGTTCCACCGGGCGCCCGAAGGGCGTTCTGGTTCCGCACCGGACAGTCGTTCGGTTGATGGACAACACCGATTCGTCCTTCGGGTTCACCTCCGAGGACGTGTGGACGATGTTCCACTCGTACGCGTTCGACTTCTCGGTGTGGGAGCTGTGGGGCCCGTTGCTCTACGGCGGCACTCTGGTGATGGTGGACTACTTCACCTCCCGCTCACCCGAAGCATTCCGTGAGCTGCTGGTGACCGAGCGCGTGACGGTACTCAATCAGACACCGTCGGCGTTCTACCAGCTTGCCGAACTCGACCGTGCGCGCAGCGCCGATGCGGGTGAGCTGTCGTTGCGCTACGTCGTCTTCGGCGGCGAGGCGCTCGAACCGCGTCGCCTTTCGGGATGGTTCGACCGACACGGTGATGGCAGCTCGAACGGGCCGCTGCTGGTCAACATGTACGGCATCACCGAGACGACCGTGCACGTCTCGTTCCGCGCGCTGTCCTCGGATTCGATCGGATCGGCCTCGGTCATCGGTGCACCGATCTCGGGCCTCGGGGTCTACGTGCTGGACACCCGGCTGCAGCCGGTTCCGGTGGGTGTGGCAGGCGAGTTGTACGTCTCCGGTGGACAGTTGGCACGCGGATACCTCGGGCGTGCCGACCTGTCGGCGGTGCGCTTCGTGGCGAACCCCTTCGGTGGCGGGCGCCTCTACCGCACTGGCGACCTGGCCCGCTGGGTCGAGACTGGCTCAGAGACAGGTTCATCCACTCCTGCCACAGGGGAGTTGGTGTATCTCGGGCGCGCCGACGACCAGGTCAAGATCCGTGGCTTCCGTATCGAACTCGGCGAGATCGAAGCAGCAGTGTCGGCGCAGGACTCCGTCACTGCGGCGGCGGTGATCGTCCGCGAGGACTCGCCGGGCGCGCAGCGACTCGTCGCGTATGTCGTCGGCACAGTGGACACCGAGTCGGTTCGGGCCGGTGTCGCCGAGATGGTTCCCGAGTACATGGTTCCGTCGGCGTTCGTGTCGATGGACGAGATCCCGTTGACGGTCAACGGCAAACTCGATCGCAAGGCGCTGCCGGAGCCGGCGCAGACAACTGCCGGATTCCGGGCGCCCTCGACTCCGGTCGAGGAGATCGTCGCCGGCGTCTTCGCCGACGTCCTCGGCCTCGCTCGTGTCGGCGTCAACGACGACTTCTTCACCCTCGGCGGCAACTCGCTGATGGCGACCCAGGTGGTCTCACGGCTCGGCAGCGCCCTCGACACCTCCGTACCGGTGCGTCTGCTCTTCGAAGCGTCCTCGGTCGGTGACCTTGCGGGTCGTGTCGAGTCTGCTGTCGGACGCGGACGCGTGGAGTTGGTCGCTCGTGAGAGGCCACAGCAGATTCCGCTGTCGCTGGCGCAGCGACGCATGTGGTTCCTCAACAGGTTCGACAGTGCATCGACTGCCTACAACATCCCGATGGCACTGCGGTTGTCCGGGCATCTGGACACCGACGCGTTCGCAGCGGCCATCGGTGATCTCGTCGAACGCCACGAAACTCTGCGGACGATCTACCCCGACACCGAATCGGGTCCGGTGCAGCAGATCCTCTCGGCGGAGCGAGCCGATATCGCTCTGGCCGTGGAGGACACCGATGCCGATTCCGTGACGGGACGGGTGATGGCCCTGGCCGCCACCGCGTTCGATGTCACCTCCGAGGTGCCGGTCCGTGTGACGCTCTTCCGCATTACGCAGGACGAGTACGTCGTGGCGATGGTCGTCCATCACATCTCCGCCGACGGTTCGTCGATGGTGCCGTTGACGACCGACCTGATGACGGCGTATGCGGCCCGCACCAGCGGCCGGACACCGGACTGGGCTCCGCTGCCGGTGCAGTACGCCGATTACGCGCTCTGGCAGCGCGAGGTCCTCGGCCACGAGGACGACCCGGACTCCGTGGGCGCCGAGCAGCTCGGCTACTGGAGGTCCGCCCTCGCGGATCTGCCGGATCAGTTGACGTTGCCCATCGACAAGCCCCGGCCGGCCGATCAGAGCTTCCGCGGTGACCGCGTCGAGTTCACTGTCTCGGCGCATACTCATGCGGCACTTCAGGAACTGGCCCGCACGCACAACGCAACTGTCTTCATGGCTGTACACGCGGCGTTGTCCGTGCTGCTGTCGAAGTTGTCGGGCATGAACGATATCGCCGTCGGTACGCCGATCGCCGGTCGAGGCGAGGCAGTGCTCGACAATCTCGTCGGCATGTTCGTCAACACCCTGGTGTTCCGGCTCGACGTCGACGGTGGACGTGGTTTCACCGAGCTGCTCGCTGCGACTCGGGAGACGGATCTGCAGGCGTTCGCAAACGCCGACGTACCGTTCGAGCGTCTCGTCGAGGTGCTCAACCCGGCACGCTCGACTGCGCGGCATCCGCTGTTCCAGGTCGGTTTCTCGTTCCAGAACGTGGCGCAGACCGCCCTCGAACTGGGCGAGCTGACGGTGTCGGCGGTGGACGCCGATTCCGGGACATCGCAGTTCGATCTGCACCTGATCCTCGCGGACCGCTACGAGGACGACGGTGCGCCCGCCGGATTCGAAGCTCTCATGACGTACGCGACCGATCTGTTCGAGGAGTCGACCGTCCGGTCGATCGTGGACCGATTCGTTCGGGTGCTCGAGGCCGTGGTTGCCGATCCCGACGCGGCTGTCGGCGATCTGCCGATCCTCGACTCCTCGGAGCAGCGGGAGCTGGTCTCCGGTTGGAACGACACCGCCCACGAGATCGACGCCGCCGCAACGCTGGTCGATCTGTTCGACGATCAGGTGCAACGCAATCCCGACGCCACCGCACTCGTGTACGAGGGCCAGAGTCTGACCTACGCGGAGTTCGACGCACGGGTCAATCGTGTCGCTCGGTCGCTCATCGATCGGGGCGTCGGACCGGAGTCCCTGGTGGGTCTCGCGATTCGCCGATCGGTCGAGCTCATGGTGGGCATGTACGCCATCGTCAAGGCCGGCGGTGCCTACGTGCCCATCGACCCGGATCAACCGGCCGAGCGAACCCGGTACATCCTCGATGTCGCACAGCCTGTCTGCGTGATCACCACGTCGGCGGAAGCAGTCGACATCGACGGTGCAATCGATCTCGCCGATCTCGAGTACGCGGGGACCGACAGCGCGCCGATCAGTCCGAGCGAGCGGTTGTCACCGCTGCGCAGCGGCAACACCGCGTACGTGATCTTCACCTCCGGGTCCACCGGTAAGCCGAAGGGCGTGGCGGTCGCTCACGCTGCGATCGTCAATCAACTGCTGTGGAAGCACGCCGAATTCGGTATGGACGCAACTGATTCGGTGCTGCTCAAGACCGTAGCCACCTTCGACCTGTCCGTCTGGGAATTCTGGTCGGCTCTGACTGTCGGCGCGTCCGTCGTGATTGCCACAGCAGACGGGCATCGCGATCCGGACTACCTGTTGGCGTTGCTGCGCGAGCAGCGGATCACCACCTTGCACGTGGTTCCGTCGATGCTCTCGATGCTGAGCACGGTTGCCGCAGGCTCGATGCCGTCCACGCTGCGCCGCGTACTCGCCATCGGCGAGGCACTACCGGCCGAGACTGCGCGTGCCTTCCGCGAGAGCAACTCTGCGGAGCTGTTCAACCTCTACGGTCCGACCGAGGCGGCTGTGTCGATCACCTCGCACCGTGTCGGCGAGGAGGACACCCAGACGGTGCCGATCGGCCGGCCGGAGTGGAACTCCGAAGTGCTGGTTCTCGATTCGCGCCTGCACCCCGTGCCGGTGGGCGTCAGCGGTGAGCTCTACCTCGCGGGCGCGCAGTTGGCGCGTGGCTACCACGGACGGGCCGATCTGACGGCAGACCGCTTCGTCGCCAACCCGTTCGGCGAGCGTGGAACTCGTGCTTACCGGACCGGTGACATCGTCAAGTGGAACCGCGCGGGCGAGCTCGAGTACGTCGAACGCGCGGATTTCCAGGTCAAGGTGCGCGGCTACCGAATCGAGCTCGGTGAGATCGAAGCTGCGCTGCGTGCCCAGGATTCCGTGCGCGAGGCCGCGGTGACCGTGCACAACGACGGACGCACCGGTGACCAGTTGGTCGCGTACGTCGTTCCGTCCGCCACGCCTTCCGATGCGGCAGGCGATCTCGATACGGCGGCCATTCGGACGTCACTGACCTCGAGTCTGCCGTCGTACATGGTGCCGTCGGCATTCGTTGTCCTCGATGCGTTGCCGCTCAACACCAACGGCAAGCTGGACCGCAGGGCACTGCCGGCCCCGGACTTCGCGGTCGGTGAGTTCCGTGCCCCGACCAATCCAGTCGAGGAAGTGGTGGCAAGTACCCTCGCGGATGTTCTCGGTGTCGATCGAGTCGGGCTGGACGACGATTTCTTCGCTCTGGGCGGCAACTCGCTGATCGCCACGCAGGTCGTGTCGAGGCTCGGGGCAGCGCTGGACACCAAGGTGCCGGTTCGCACGATCTTCGAGGCCTCGACGGTTGCTGCGCTCGCAGCACGTATCCAACCGCTCGTGGGTGGGGGCGCCCAGGTGCCTCTCCTCGCGCGGGAGCGCCCTGCCACGGTGCCGCTTTCGCTCGCGCAGCAACGCATGTGGACGATCAACCAGGTGGATACCGAGTCCGGGGCGTACAACATTCCGGCAGCTGTTCGGTTCACCGGTGCGCTCGATGTGAGTGCATTCGCCGCGGCGATGGCAGATGTGATCGATCGGCACGAGGTGTTGCGCACCAGATACCCGGACAGCGCTGACGGCCCGATTCAGCTCATCGGAACGGTCGCCGATGCCCTGCCGGATCTGAGGCCGGTGCCCGTCACCGAAGCGGAGGTCTACCAGCGGGTCGGCGAGGTGCTTCGTGGTGGGTTCGACGTCACCTCGGAGGTGCCCGTCCGAGCGGGTCTGTTCCAACTGGACGAGACCGACCACGTGTTTGCTCTCGTCGCGCACCACATCACGGCCGACGGGTTCTCGATGCGCCCGCTGATCCGCGATGTGATGCTGGCGTACACCTCGCGGGCCGCCGGCGATGCTCCCCAGTGGGCACCGCTGCCGGTGCAGTACGCAGACTTCAGTCTGTGGCAGCGCGAGGTCCTCGGCAGCGAGGACGATCCGGACAGCGCACTGTCCTCGCAGCTGGAGTTCTGGACGCAGGAGCTCTCCGGGCTTCCGGACCTGTTGCCGCTGCCGACCGACCGACCGCGTCCGGCGCGGCAGTCGACCATCGGTGAGGCATACGAGTTCGCGCTGGGGCCGGAGATCTCGCAGAGGTTGGACAAGACTGCACGCGAACACAACGCGACGGTCTTCATGGTCGTTCACAGTGCTCTCGCGGTGCTGCTCGCCAGGCTCAGCGGTACCGACGACATCGCGATCGGGACTCCGACGGCGGGTCGTGGCGAGGAAGCGCTCGACGATCTGGTTGGGATGTTCGTCAACACCCTGGTACTGCGCACTCGCGTCGAGGGCGGTCTGACGTTCGCCGAACTGCTGGCGCGGACACGGGAGACCGACCTGGCCGCATTCGGTCATGCGGACGTACCGTTCGAGCGTCTCGTCGAGGCGATGGGGCGTACGCGTTCGAGCGCCTACTCGCCGCTGTTCCAGGTGATGCTCACCTTCCAGAACGCTGTCAGTGGAACCTTCGCGCTGCCGGGTCTCGAGGTGTCGACGCTCGCCGCCGACGAGGACCAGGCGAAGTTCGACCTGCAGCTGACTGCGATCGAGCAGTTCGACGAGTCGGGCACTCTGCAGGACGTACGTGCCCTGTTCAACTATGCGACGTCCATCTTCACCAGGTCGACAGTGGAGAAGTTCGCGGACAGGTTCCTACGCATACTCGACGCGGTGACGCAGGATCCATCGGTCACGCTTCGCTCGATCGATATCCTGTCCGAGGCCGAGCGCGCCGCGTTCGCACCCAAGCGGGTCGCGCGGACGGTGGACGACCTTCCGGCCCTGGTGTCCGAGGCAGCAGCGGTCGACCCGGCCGCCGTGGTGCTCACGCACGACGCAGCCGAGATCACCTTCGAGCAGTTGCATGCCAAGCTTGCCGCGGTATCGAAGGCGATGGGTGCCACGCTCAAGCCCGAGGCGCTCGTGACGGTCGCGCTCTCGCAACTGGTGCCGGGCATCCTGCCGGCGCTCGGTGCCGAAGGCTATGCAGCGGCGGTGGCGTCGATGATCGGCGCAGCCGAAGCGGTGATCGGACGCTGACCTCAGCTGCCGAGACATCGTGTCGGGTTCCCGCTGGGGGACGTGGGTCGGTGTCGGTGTGGGCAGGGATAATCGACGTGCGTGGGCAATGCAGGGTGAGCGGGAGGAAGAGTTGATGGTGTCTGGTGGATCCGGTTCGCATTCGACGGCGATCGACGATCTACCGGGACTGGTGGCCCGCGTTGCTCGGGCCGATGCGGATCGAACCGCACTCGATCTGGCCGGTACCACCGTCTCGTACGGGGATCTTCACCGAGAGTTGACCGATCTCGATACCGCGATGGGTGGGGTCCTCGGCGCCGACGCGCTGGTGCCGCTCGCCCTCTCATCCCTTGTGCCCGGAGCGGTCGAGTCGACCGACGGTGGTCTCGACTCCATCGTCGAACGTGTCCTCGCCGACGCGCGCGACGTGCTGGGCGAGTCGGGCAAAAAGGCCGCAGCACCTGCGGCCAACGTACTGCCTGCCCGGTTCCGTGCCCAGGTCGAACGCACCCCCGACGCCACCGCTCTCGTATTCGAGGACACCTCTCTCACCTACGCCGAGTTCGATGCGCGCGTCAACCAGCTCGCGCGCAAGCTCGTCGAACTCGGAGTGGGCCCGGATGCCCGCGTGGGTCTGTCCATCTCACGGTCGATCGAGATGCTCGTGGCGATGTACGCGGTGCTCGAAGCAGGCGGCGCCTACGTACCCGTCGATCCGGCTCACCCGGCCGACCGCATCGCGTACGTTCTCGATCTCGCCGAGCCACTCCTCGTGCTCACGACATCGACGGAGAACACCGCCTTCCCGTCGGGCATCAGGACGCTCTTCGTCGACACCGAGGACGTGAGCCACCTTTCGTCCGCGCCGATGACGGGGGACGAACGAGCGCAGTTGCGGCCCGAGAACACCGCGTACGTCATCTTCACCTCCGGCTCGACCGGTCGTCCCAAAGGCGTCGCTGTCTCGCACGAAGCGATCGTCGCGAACCTCGACTGGCGCCAGCGCGACTACCCGCTGACCGCCCCGGACGTCGTTCTGCAGAAGACGCCGTTCACGTTCGACGTGTCGGTGTGGGAGTTCTTCTGGCCGCTGCAGGTCGGTGCCAAGCTCGTCATCGCGGCGCCGGACGGGCATCGGGACCCCGCGTACATCGCCGAGGTCATGGCCTCGCATTCGGTGACGACCGCGCACTTCGTCCCGTCGATGCTGTCGGTGTTCCTCGGGCAGTTCGACACGGCTGACGAGGAACCGTCCATGTCGAGTCTGCGGCAGGTGTTCGCGTCCGGCGAGGCGCTTCCGGCCTCGACCACCACGCGCTTTCACGCCCTCTTCGAGGCCGAGTTGCACAACCTCTACGGTCCGACAGAAGCCGCAGTGGACGTCACCTACCACCGCACCGACGGCTCGGATACGGTCTCGGTTCCGATCGGTGTCGCGGTACCCCGCACCGGGTTGCACGTGCTCGACGAGGGCCTGCACCGCACACCGCCCGGCGTCGCCGGGGAGCTGTATCTCTCCGGCATCCAACTGGCTCGGGGGTACATCGCTCGCCCCGATCTCACCGCGGACCGGTTCGTCGCAGACGTCGCCGGGGCGCCGGGGGAGCGGATGTACCGCACCGGCGACCTGGTTCGGTGGAACAGTGCGGGAGCGTTGGAATATCTGGGCCGCACCGATTTCCAGGTCAAACTGCGAGGCCTTCGTATAGAGCTGGGCGAGATCGAGGCTGCACTTCTGGCGCAGGAGACGGTGCAGCAGGCCGTCGTTCTCGTGCTCTCGGATGAATCCGGAACAGGCGTGGACGACCGGCTCGTGGCGTACGTCGTCACCACCGGTGATGCCGACTCCGATGTGCTTGCAGCGGGAATTCGAGATCGTCTGCCCGACTACATGGTTCCCGCAGTATTCGTCCCACTGGATGAATTCCCGTTGAACGCGAGCGGCAAGCTGGACCGCAAGGCGCTGCCGAAACCGGCCGCTGCTGACTTCACAGCCGAGTACCGCGCACCCGAGACGGACGTCGAGCGGGCCGTGGTGGCGGTGTTCGAGGACATTCTCGGTGCCGACCGAATCGGAGTGGACGACGACTTCTTCGTTCTCGGTGGCAACTCGCTCAGTGCAACCCGTGCCATCGCACGCGTCAACGCCGACCTGAAAGTCAAGGTCGAGGTGCGGGGATTCTTCGACGCCTCGACGGCAGCGGGTCTGGCCGGCCTCGTCGAAGAAGCTCGATCGTCCGGGGCATCGGTTCGCGAGCCGCTCACCCGCCAGATACGACCCGACGTTGTCCCGCTGTCCATGTCGCAGCAGCGGATGTGGTTCCTCAACAGGCTCGACCCGGAGTCCGCGGTGAACAACATTCCCGTAGCGATCCGGCTCTCGGGCCTGCTCGACATCGATGCGCTGCGCGCCGCCGTCGACGATGTCGTCGAGCGTCACGAAGTGTTGCGGACGCTCTACCCACAGTCCGATGGAGTCGGCCACCAGGTCATCCTCGAGGTCGACGAGACTGCGCCTGCTCTGGTGACCGAGTCGGTCGACGAGAACGATCTGTACTCGCGCGTCTTCGACATCGTGACCCAGGGATTCGACGTCACCGAAGAGGTTCCAGTGCGGCTTCGGCTGCTCGAATTGTCGGGAACGGAGCACGTGCTCGTCGTCGTGGCGCACCACATCGCGGCCGACGGATACTCGATGGTTCCGCTCACGCGGGACGTCATGACCGCCTACGCCGCGCGCAGCGAAGGTACCGCTCCGGGCTGGGCACCGCTCGAAGTGCAGTACGCGGACTTCTCGCTGTGGCAGCGGGGCGTACTCGGGGCAGAGGACGATCCGGATTCGTTGATCTCCGCTCAGGAGCGATTCTGGAAACGGACTCTGTCCGAGCTGCCGGACCAACTCGACATTCCGTCGGACCGTCGTCGACCGGCCGTCGCCTCCGGGCGCGGAGCGACCACCAGGGCCGTCGTCGCGCCCTCGATTCGCCGACGCGTGGAGGACGTCGCGGCACGTCACCGCGCGACCCCGTTCATGGTGGTTCACGCGGCTCTGTCGGCACTGCTTGCACGTGTGTCCGGCACCAACGACATCCCCATCGGCACCCCCGTCGCCGGCCGCGGTGAGCAGGTGCTCGACGAACTCGTCGGCATGTTCGTCAACACTCTCGTGCTGCGCACAAGAGTGACTGCGGCCGAACCGTTCTCCGGACTCCTCGACTCTGTGCGAAAGATCGATCTCGACGCGTTCGGTAGTGCCGATGTGCCCTTCGAACGGCTCGTGGAAGTGCTCGACCCCGCCCGGTCCCAGGCTCGCCACCCGCTCTTCCAGGTGTTGCTCGTATTCCAGAACCTCGGCGACACCTCGCTCGAGCTTCCCGGACTCACCGTCTCCGGTGTCGAGTTCGACACGGCCGTGGCCAAGATGGATTTGCAGGTCACTGTCTCCGACCACGACCACGACCATGAGGGCAGCGAGTCCGGTCCGGGATGGGCACTGGACTTCACCTACGCCACCGACCTGTTCGACAAGGCCACGGTCGACACCTTGGCGGCGCGCCTGATGTCGGTTCTGGACGCCGCGAGCGCGGATCCGTCGATCACAGTCGGTGACATCGAGCTCATCGACGCGAGCGAACGTGCCCTCGTGGTCGAGACGTGGAACGCGACAGGCCACGACGTCACCGATCGGACACTGCTCGACGCGTTCCATCGCACGGCCTCGGCCACCCCGGACGCAGTGGCGCTGTCCTTCGAAGGCGAGCATCTTTCCTACCGTGAATTCGCCTCGCGCACAGCTCAACTCGCTCGGTTCCTGGTCGATCGCGGTGTCGGCCCGGACGTACTCGTCGCAGTGGCGATGCGTCGATCGATCGACATGGTGCTCGCGCTGTATGCGGTTGTCGAGGCAGGCGGCGGGTACGTGCAGATGGACCCCGACCAGCCGTCCGAGCGAAACCGATACATCCTCGACACCGCCGGAGCCGCGGTGGTGCTGACCACCTCGAAGGATCGCATCGACGCAGCGCTGGGCGAGGTAGTCGCCGTCGACGAGCTCGATCTGTCCGCGTACTCGGACTCCCCGGTGGTCGATGCCGAACGCCGCGTCCCACTGCGGCCGGAGCATCTCGCTTACGTGGTGTTCACCTCCGGCTCGACCGGTCGGCCCAAAGGTGTGGCCGTGCCGCACAGTGCGGTCGTCAACCAGGTTTCCTGGATCGTCTCCGAGTACGGGCTCAACCCCGAGGATGTCGTACTTCAGAAGACACCTTTCACGTTCGACGTTTCGGTCTGGGAGATCTTCGGGGCGCCGGCGGCAGGTGCTCGTATGGTGATCGCCCGCCCGGACGGGCACCGCGACGCGTCGTACCTCGCCGAAGTGGTCGAAGCCGAACGGGTGAGCGCCACATCGTTCGTACCGTCCATGGTTCCGGTGTTCTCCTCGGAGATCTCCGCACGCGACTCCTCGACGCTGCGGTTGATCCAATTGGCGGGCGAGGCCTTGCCGACATCCACTGTTGCCGCGCTGGCCCGGGCGACCGAGGCGCGCATAGACAACCTCTACGGACCGACCGAGTTCACCGTGCACGCCACCAGTCGGACCGTCGCAGGCATGAGCGGTATCGAGCTTTCCGATACGACGGCCCCGATGGGTGCGCCAGTGTGGAATACCGCTGCCTACGTGCTCGACGACCGTCTCGGTCCGGTCCCCGTCGAGGTCGCAGGTGAGTTGTACCTGTCCGGGGTGCAAATCGCCCGCGGATATCACGGCCGCCCAGCGCTGACTGCCGAACGCTTCGTCGCCAATCCGTTCGGTGGCGGACGCCTCTACCGCACCGGAGACCTCGTGCGCTGGAATGCTTCCGGCGAGCTCGAGTACATCGGACGCACCGACTTCCAGGTCAAACTGCGCGGACTGCGCATCGAACTCGGCGAAATCGAGTCGGTCGCCCGCGCCGATGCTTCCGTCGCAGACGCTGTGGCCGCAGTGAAGGACGAGCGGCTCGTTCTCTATGTGGTCCCGAAGCAGACCGATTCGGCAGCGTCGACCTCGCAGGTCGACATCGACGTGCTGCGCCGGGCAATGGCAGGCGAGCTGCCGTCCTACATGGTGCCCACGGCATTCGTGGTGCTCGATGCGTTGCCGACCAATGCGGCAGGCAAACTGGACCGCACGGCGCTACCCGAACCCGAAGTGCAGGCGCGCGCATTCCGGGCTCCGTCGACACCGGTGGAGGAGATCGTCGCCGGCGTGTTCGGTGAAGTGTTGGGCGTCGAACGTGTCGGTGCCGATGACGACTTCTTCGCGCTCGGCGGCAACTCGCTGATCGCGACCCAGGTCAGTTCGCGGCTGGGAGCAGCTCTCGACACCACCGTGCCCGTACGCCTGTTGTTCGAGGTCTCCACCGTGGCCGCGTTGGCCGTGCGGATCGAATCCGAGGTCGGGAAGGGCGCCCGCGTACCGTTGGCGGCGCGAACCCGCCCAGACCGCATCCCTCTGTCGATGGCTCAGCAACGGATGTGGTTTCTGAACAGGCTCGAGCCGGAGTCCGCGGTCAACAACATTCCCGTCGCAATTCGGTTGTCCGGATTGCTGGATCGCCATGCCCTGCACGTCGCGGTCGCGGACCTGTTGTCCCGGCACGAATCACTGCGCACGGTGTACCCGGAAGCAAACGGAGTGGGATACCAGGAAATAGTTCCCACCAGAGCGGTCATCCCCGACCTGGCACCGATTCCCGTCGAGGAGCATCGACTCGCCGCGTCGATAGAAGAGATGGTGCTCACCGGGTTCGACGTCACCGAGCGAGTTCCGTTCCGCGCCAGCCTGTACGAGGTGTCCTCGACCGAGCACGTCCTGGTGTTCGTGATCCACCACATCGCAGCCGACGGTTTCTCGCTCGGGCCGCTGACGCGCGATGTGGTGCGTGCCTACACCGCTCGCGCCGCCGGTCTCGACCTCACCTGGGAACCCCTGCCCGTGCACTACGCGGACTACACGCTCTGGCAGCGCGAGATCCTCGGCTCGGAGGACGATCCGAACTCGATCATCAGTGCTCAGAAGTCGTATTGGCAGCGCACACTGGATGGCCTGCCGGATCAGCTCGATCTTCCGTTCGACCGCGCGCGACCGGCGGTGGCGAGCAATCGAGGTCGGACTCATCGGTTCACGATCGAGGCCGAACTGCGATCGGCCGTGGAACAGGTCGCGGCAGAACATCGTTCGACGCCCTTCATGGTGGTCCACGCTGCGGTTGCGGTCCTCCTGGCGCGGCTGTCCGGAACCGACGACATCGCGGTCGGTGCGCCGATCGCGGGCCGCGGCGAAGCTGCCCTGGACGATCTCATCGGCATGTTCGTCAACACGCTGGTCCTGCGGACACGCGTCGATGCCCCTGCGCGCTTCGACGAACTCCTCGACCGGGTCCGCGAAAACGATCTGGCAGCGTTCGCGAATGCGGATATCCCTTTCGAGCGCGTTGTCGAGATTCTGGACCCGGCCCGGTCGACGGCACGCCATCCGCTGTTCCAGGTCGCGTTGTTCTTTCAGAACCTGGGGACCTCGCAACTCGAGCTACCGAACCTGTCCGTCTCCGCAGTGGATTTCGACGCAGGCATCGCGAAGTTCGACCTGCAGATCGCCGTGTCGGAAACCCAGGACGGCAATGGGTGGTCCATCGAATTCACTTACGCAACAGACCTGTTCGATGCATCCGGTATCGAACGGATCGAGGACAGGCTGCTGCGCGTGCTCGCGGCCGTCACGCAGGATCCGTCGGCGACTGTCGGCGACATCGATCTGCTGACCGAGGAGGAACACGAGCACCTCGTCCGGCGTTGGAACGAGACCGATCACGAACTGGCACCGGCGCTTCTACTCGACCGATTCGACACGATGGTGGACGAGGGCCCCAGTGAGACCGCCGTCGTCTACGGCGACCGTTCGCTGACCTACGGCGAGTTCGCGCACCGTGTCGACGAGCTGGCTCGGGTGCTCGTCGGTGCAGGTGCAGGCCCCGACACACTGGTGGCGCTGGCGATCAGGCGCTCCGTCGATCTGCTCGTCGGGATGTACGCGGTGCTCCGATCGGGTGCAGGGTTCGTTCCCATCGACCCGGACCACCCGATCGAGCGCATCGGATACATACTCGACGCCGCCGATCCCATCTGCGTTCTCACCAGGTCCGAGGACGATTTCACGCCGCCGCGCGCGACCGCAGTGATCGATGTACACGAGGTGCCTCGAGCAGGCGCCGATTCCGATTCGGCGGGGTCGGTTCGGGCAGAGTCAGGCACCGGTCCGTCACCGGATTCGATCGCGTACGTCATCTTCACCTCGGGTTCGACAGGTAAGCCCAAGGGGGTTGCGGTCAGCCACCGAGCGATCGTCAACCAGATGGAATGGATGCAGTCCGAGTACGACCTCCGACCCGATGATGTCTACCTGCAGAAGACCGCAACCACGTTCGACGTGTCGCTGTGGGGCTTCTTCTTGCCGCTGCGCGTCGGTGCCACGCTCGTCCTGGCCACCCCGGACGGACACCGAGATCCTGGATATCTCGCCGAGGTCATCGCGAAGCAATCGGTCACCGTCACCGATTTCGTCCCGACGATGCTCTCGGTGTTCGCCGGTGCCGTCACAGCCGCATCCATCGCGACGCTCCGTCAGATCTTCGTCATCGGCGAAGCCCTTCCGGGGGAAGCTGTCCGCGAGTTCGCGCGAGTGTCCGACGCGCGAGTGCACAACCTGTACGGCCCGACCGAAGCCGCCGTGTCGATCACCTACGCCGACGTCACCGACACCGCGGTGGGCTCCGCTGTCACCATCGGACGACCGGAATGGAACTCCGCGGTCTACGTTCTGGACTCCCGTCTCGCACCGGTACCGGCCGGCGTTCCCGGCGAGCTGTATCTGGCGGGTGTCCAACTCGCTCGTGGCTACCACGGACGGGTGGACCTGACGGCCGATCGCTTCGTCGCAAATCCGTTCTTCGTCGGAACATCCTCCGCCGCAGGAACATCCTCCGCCGCAGGAACATCGGCGAGCAGCCGTATGTATCGCACAGGCGACCTAGTCACGATGCGTCCCGACGGCCGACTGGACTACATCGGACGAACCGACTTCCAGGTCAAGTTCCGCGGTCAGCGGATCGAGCTCGGCGAGATCGAAGCGGCCTTGGCCGCGCAGCCCACCGTCGGATTGTCCGCAGTGTCGATCGTGTCAACCGATGCAGGGGATCAGCTCGTCGGTTACGTCGTACCGTCTGCCTCCTCTGTGATCGATGGTTCCTCTGTGATCGATGTCGACGAGCTGCGGGCTGCGCTCGGTAAAACATTGCCGCGCTATATGATTCCCGCTGCCATAGTCACGCTGTCGGAGTTCCCGCTCAACACATCCGGCAAGCTCGACCGCAAGGCGCTTCCCGCCCCCGAGTTCGCCACTACCGAATTCAGGGCACCGTCGACCCCGATCGAAGAGATCGTCGCCGCAGTCTTCGCCGAGGTGCTCGGCACCCCGCGAGTGGGCCTGGACGACGACTTCTTCGCGCTCGGTGGAAACTCCCTCGTCGCAACCCAATTGGTGTCGCGGCTCGGCGCTGCCCTCAACTCGCGGGTCGCGGTGCGTGAATTGTTCGAGGCGTCCACCGTCGAAGGACTGGCCGCACGGGTCGAATCCAACACCGGCGGACGCGTCGAGCTCACCGCGATGCCCCGACCGGAACGTATCCCTCTGTCGCTGGCGCAGCAGCGTATGTGGTTCCTCAACCGGCTCGAGCCCGAGTCTGCGGTCAACAACATTCCCGCCGCTGTGCGACTGACCGGGTCGCTCGATGAAGCGGCACTGACAGCAGCGATCGAGGACGTCGTGGCGCGCCACGAAATTCTGCGGACCGTGTATCCCGAATCGGCAGGAACCGGTATCCAGGTCATCCTGCCGGCGTCCGCGAGCCGAACGGACTTCGCCGTCGAGAACATCGACGAGGCCGAGGTGTTCGATCGGGTGGTATCGCTGGTGACCGAAGGATTCGACGTCACCAGGTCGACGCCGGTGCGAATTCGGCTGCTACGCCTCAGCGCTACCGAGCACGTGCTGGTCGTCGTCGCCTTCCATATCGCCGCGGACGGTTTCTCGATGATCCCGTTGATGCGCGACCTCATCACCGCATACATCGCTCGCGCGGTGGGCGAAGCTCCCGGTTGGGCGCCACTCGATGTGCAGTACGCCGACTACACGCTGTGGCAGCGACAGGTACTCGGGTCACCCGAGGACCCGAAGTCTCTGGTGAGTGTGCAGGAGAGATACTGGCGCGGAGCGCTCGTCGACCTGCCGGATCAGCTCGCGCTGCCTACCGACAGGCCTCGCCCGGCGACTGCATCGGGTCGCGGTGCGTCACACACCTTCGTGCTCGACGAAACCATCACCTCCGGAATCGATTCGGTTGCTACCGACACGGGCACCACCGCGTTCATGGTGGTGCATGCGGCGTTGGCGGTGTTGTTGTCGCGGGTGTCGGGTAGTGCGGATGTTGCGGTGGGTACGCCGGTGGCGGGTCGTGGTGAGGCTGTTCTCGATGATGTGATCGGGATG
>NZ_JAHUTG010000038.1:0-24295 GCF_020889545.1 Rhodococcus sp. I2R | reverse complement strand
TCTTTCACTCCGATCGCGGCAGTGTCTACACCTCACGCGCCTACCGTGCTCTGGTGAGCTCTCTGGGCATGCGGTCCTCGATGGGACGGACCGGGGTGTGCTGGGACAACAGCATGGCCGAAATTTTCTTCGCGGCGCTAAAGAACGAGTGTGTCTATCGCACGATCTATTCCACCAAAGCCAAAGCGCGAGAGGACATCATCAGGTACATCGAAGGCTTCTACAACCCGCGTCGTCGACATTCAGCGCTCGGGTACCGATTCCCGAACGACGTCCACTACAGTTACCAGCAGCCCGCGATCGCGGCCTGAAATAGTCATCTCCATTGTCCGAAATCCTCGCGGCAGATCAGTCCCCACCAACCGGGGCACGGCTGCTCTATGGAGCCATACGTGACCGCTGGGCGGAGTTCGGACGCGAGGACGGGCAGATGGGATACCCCCTCTCAGATGAGCAGGTTGCACCTGATGGGGTGGGACATCTGGCTTCATTCGAAGGATACGGGTCAATATACTGGTACCCAGTAATTGGAGCCTGGCCGGTACCTCAAAGAATCCTTGCGCTATGGCAGACAGCAGGATACGAAACTGGCGCGCTTGGATACCCCATCGCATTGCCTAAAAACCTGACGTCGGGACCCGGCTTCACAAAACAACAGTTTCAAAATGGCATGGCTGTCCTCGGAAATGACGGCAATGCAATGATCGCGGTTGGAGGCGAATAAACTTGAGACGTCCTTTCAGTGCCCTAGTGAGTGCTTTTTGCTTGACCCTTGTTGTATCAATTGCTTTTACACCGCTTGCAGCCTCCGCGCCGCCTGCAGATGGGTATACATCTTGGCGGGTCGAGGATCAAGTTGATGCGTCCGGAATTGGTGACGTTCCATTTCGGCATGGCGACTGGGATTCAGACACGGATAAAGGATTCGGAATTGACAAGATGGAGAACAAACACTCCGTGACCAATATGGATATGGTCAAATGGATCCTCCAGGTCGGCACTAAAGAACGTAAACCTGGGGAGATGCAGGATCAAGATGCGCAGTACGGGACCCAGGTCCGATCCACGGCTAGTATATTTACACGCTTCTGCGTAACCGATCCATTCAGCGGCGTACACGTCTGCGGAGACCGAAAGGGTCCTTTCAAAATGCTCGCAGTCGTGGAGGACGAAGAACATGACTTTTACTGGGTCGGTCGCGCTAGCATGAAGCCAGATCCAAACAACCCCGGAACACCAAAAGCTGGTAATCCGAACATTCTATTGGGTGCTGACTACGTCAGCGATGAGCGAACAGTCGGAATTGTTACATGCTACCAGATCGGGAGAGATGGAGCAGTCGACAAAGAAGCTAACGACTGGCAGTTCCATGAAGAGGACTGCGTAAAGGCCTCAGTCCTTGCGGCCGCGCACGAAAACGTTGCAGCCGTTTATGACCCAACGGGCGTTAGGTCACCTATTAGTCGCAAATGGTCTTCCAGGTTTCGATTGCGTAGGCGTGGTCTAAGTTTTTGCCTGTTTGCAGGGCCACCACTACCTGCTATATGCCAGGCGAAGTCCTCCGGGGCAAGGATAGGCATACTGGCTGCGGTGACAAAGACTGCAAATTTAGTGGGTCGATTACGTACCAACATTGGACCAGTAATTACTCGGTAAGAATAATCAAATATCTCTGGACCAAGAGCCGCATGAATCCAGGATTCTTCTTCCTCGTTTGAAAGGTGGTCGTATCTATTCGGTGGGCCGACAACTCCTGCCTTCGTTGATAACATCAGTTCGACATTAATCAGATAGATTGCCTCGGGCCCGTCGAACGTCCCAAAACCGCTTGGATCGCGTACGTCCCACGAGAGCGTCAGGTCAAGTTTTGAGTTTGAGAATGAGGGAGCTCGAACAACACCTAGCTCCCTCGACTGATTAACAGGCATGTTGGATAGACCAGACTTTATGAGCTCTAGTATATTATGACGTTGCTGATTCAATTTGGGTCCCCACGTACTTTGAATAACGTGATGAAAATCGAGTGGTATATCGGTCATCTTTCCTAAGATACCGTGGATCTCCAGTCTTATCCAGGGGAAAACGGCCCAGCTGCAATCTTGTCGAGAAACGGTGCGACCGGATGCGCACCAAGGACTAGTTGCACGAGCAAATCCTGTAACGGCTGCGAGCGCTTGATCGACACGACGAACACGGGGTGGGGACTTTTAGTTGGCCACCAGTGGGGACCTCGACCTGGCCACCAGTGGGTACTTTTTCATGGCCACGGACAGTCGGGATGGCCATCCCAATCGTGGGGAGACTTTCACAGCAATGCGAGAAAATGTGCGACAACTTCCGCTGAGTGCTCGGCGTTCAACCGCGTATCGCAGCTCGAACGGTAGTCGAGAAAGCTGTGCGGCCCGTCAGTTGTCGGCATGCATTCGGTTACGGAGTCGGGGATTGATTCCAAGTGCAAACCTGCGGGCCACTGCCTCGCAGCCTGGAGCACTCGTATGAATGCAGTGACCTCTCCGATTTTCGTCGAACAGTGGACTTCAGTGGCTCGACATTTAAGGCAGCGTCAAGTTTCAAGGGGTGTCAGTTTTGGGGAGGCGCCATTTTTGATGACGTTAGATTTCACGTTGGCGTTTTCGAATTTTCCAAATTTATGCAATCTGCAAGCTTTTCGCATGCAGTATTTCGAACGGTTGCATCTTTCCGGAATGCTAGATTTGAAAGAGATGTGTCCTTTGCGGCAACACGTTTTGGCGACGTCGCAGTCTTTGAAGATGCGGTGTTCAAGCAGTCCCCTGACTGGGTGTCAACCCTTTTTGCTCGTGCGGCGAATGGTCCCCCAGCGAATCGTCCTGGTTCACAGACTGGCCGCTGCGGTAGTGAGTGATGGCACTGGGTATCGACGTGACCCGCGGCAAGTCCAGCTGGTGTTGTGCAATGGGAGAGCATCGCCAACGATCAATTAGACACCTAAATCGTCGACGTCTAGCAACCAGGCCGCAGATCGGACGAGCGTAGGCGACTGCGGCCACGAACGGCCCAGCCTTAGGTTCAAAGTCGTAGGCCCACCGACTTGACGGAGGCGCACGTTCCTCCTCAGTGCGCGGGAAACAGGGGCCCGGTGGTGCGGATGCGCCCTTTCGTTGTGGAGCCTGCATAGCTCCACGATGCCCTCAACCAGCAGAATCACGACTCGAAGTCCGATTTACGAAAAAGTGAAACGCCTGTATCTCGATCTCGCAAATTCTGCCAGCGCGAGGCTTCGTTCAAATTTCAAAGAATCATGAAGAATTGGCGACAAACAATCGGCGATCAATGTAAACCCCAACTTTAGCGACAAGTAGGTCCAGCGCTGTCCTGATACTTTCAAAAAATGTTGACAGTTCGCGCACGGTTAGGTCCCGACCGATGTTCGAGAACGAAACCTCTCCATGTGCCAACAGGTTGCGTTTTGAATGGACCGTTCGAAACGCGTAGTCCACACTGGAATCAATATCTTCTGAATTCAGAAGGATGCCAAATCGTGCAAAAATTTGAACTAGCGCTTGGAGATTCAAGTTTCCGGAGAAGTAATTTCGCCGTTGACTGAGAGCC
The DNA here is from genome assembly GCF_020889545.1 of Rhodococcus sp. I2R. NCBI lineage: Bacteria > Bacillati > Actinomycetota > Actinomycetes > Mycobacteriales > Nocardiaceae > Rhodococcus > Rhodococcus sp. I2R. The sequence goes on along the minus strand of NZ_JAHUTG010000038.1, from coordinate 20,704 downwards.
ATACGGACAATATCACCACCCCCTGGACTCGCAACAGATTCGGCATGCCACTTTTCAGAGCTATCAGCCCGGGAAATATTTCCAAGCGCTAAGAGCACTAACTCGTTGCTAAACGCCGCCAACGGTTCGACTGACCCTTCGATTTCGTCCTTTATCGCTGCGACTGCTGCCGACGCTGTACCTTCGACCAGGTTGTATAGCATCAGAAGTACTGAAGCTTTGAGAGTAGGGTCGATTTCAGAGGACAATCCAAACCCCCGCGAAGTAGTAGAATCTCCCTGTGGTTTTGTCTGCTCTTCCAACCAACTCAAGAGCTGAGCAATCTCCTTGCAGCGCGATTCGTACTCCAAAAAGCTATTCATCAAATAATTCCAAGCAACTTATCGCGTACAAATTCAATACGCGCGCTAACGTTTGCCTGCGTATTGCTTGCCCCTGAGGTTACCAACGTCTTATAGGGGTCGCCATCGACCCATTCGGTCGACGGCGGAATCAGTGTCGAATCCACCGAGAGCGCCAGGGCGACGCCTACTGCGATCGAATCAAACCTGTTTCGCCTTGTTGATTTATGGTGCAACTGCTCTCTAAATCCGGCGGGAAAGTAGGCGCCAACAAAGGCTAGCATTGAATCCCATGTTTCGCGCATAACATTGGCCCTTTCCTCTGACCAATCCTTAGTGCTTGCAGCCAGATAGCTGTCAACAAGGTCCGAAATCTTGCGCGGCATGTGCTGATAACCGTCGAGGTAAGCGAAGAATCGAAGCACCAACTCATCCGCTTCCCTTCGTTTCCTGCCCGCATCCGAGATCGGCGCAAGCTTCTCAAACCGATCATCGATAGCCAACTCGCCAACGAGCGACAGAACTGGACCGTCAGACGATCCACGTCGCCTTTCCATATCTTTTAGAATGTCAGAACCATTATTGATCCGCTCAAAGATATCTCGTCGTACATTTTCATCCGCTTTTCGCGTCAACTCAATCATCCGAATTGTAGTTCGATCAAATCGACGACGGCGCGACGGCAGCAAATCCTTGATTGTCTTGCCATTCATCTCAGTTAGCTTTTGCAGATTCGTGAGAATTAAGTCACTGGAAGAAAATCGCACAATTGTACGGACACGCTGAGAACCATCAACAATTTCCAAACGGCCATCGTTTTCCTGTACATCTGCAACAAATATCGGTGGAATTGGAAGCCCGATGAGAAGACTCTCGATTAACTTCGACTGGCGCTCTTCGTTCCAGACAAACTCTCGCTGGTAGTCAGGGATATAAATCTCGCCCTCTCCGGTTTCGAGTCCTGAGTTGAACTTGTGGACCAAAACCTCCAATGGATACTCACGCGTGTCGTAGTCTACTACCGTTTCGTTTTCGACGATTTGCTTCTCGCGGGACTCTGCTTCATTCATTAATTCAACCTAGATGTATTTCTCTAAATGTGAGTTGATGGCATTTCCGATCTGTTTCGCGAGGGCCACTGGGACTGCATTTCCGATATGTCGACCGACAAGGGCGAACGACCGCAAAGTCTCGGCTTTCTCAAACTTGTAGTCCTGTGGAAATGTCTGCAACAAGGCTCCTTCTCTCAACGAAATCGCCCTGTCCTGAACGGGATGGCCAAACCTTCCGTTGCCGTAGCCGAAAAATTGAGTTGTCACGGTCGGCGCAGGAACATCCCATTCCATCCGCCCGTACACGGCCGGGAATGTTGCGCCAGATTCCCCCTTGTGGCAAGCAGCACGAAGGTCGTCCGGCCAATCTCGCCACGTCCCCCCAGGCCTGGAGTTGCGGATTCGCTCAAGATTGACCGCCGAGAGAGCGCTTGCCCGATGCGTGGGGTCGACTTTATTGGCCTCCCCCGCGCTGATCGGTACCAGTCGTCCAATCGCTTGACGAACAGTCTTTGCCTTCGCAACATTGGATGCGGGGAGTGCAATCGGGGCTAGTCTCGATGCCATCAACACCAAACGTTTCCGCGTTTGGGGGACACCGAACCCACTTGCGGGGAGTGTCTCCCAAGAGATGTGGTAGCCAGCAGAAGCCAGAGTTTCTAAGAAGCCGTTGAACGCTGGATGTCGACTCACTGCTGGCACGTTCTCCATACTGACGACTGCGGGACGCAGATCGTCAACATACTTGGCGAATCGCAGGACAGGCGCTGACGGATCTTCCTTCGAGGTACCGCGCGAGTATTTGGAGTACGGCTGACATGGGGCGCAACCGACCAAGACCCGTACCGCTCCGGCACTCCACATGGACTCGATCTCGTCCGACGAAGTCTCGAGCAAGTTGGCGTGCACGAACCTGGCATCATTGTTTACCGAGTAGGCGTATTCGCAGTCTGCATCAGAATCAAGACCTGCGACCACATTGATGCCAGAATCCTCAAGCCCCCTTGTGAGACCACCGACGCCACAAAAGAGATCTACGACCTGAACCGCAGATGGAGAGGTAGCTGTCCTTGCAACGGACAAGTGTGGCTCCTTCTCTGCCGTCATCACACAGACTAGCCAACGATACCGGCCGTGGAGAACACTCTGAACACCCGGACCATCAGGGATCCATGTGGCGAAGTCGGCGGTCATTGTCATGCCGATGGCCAGCGAAGGAACTAGTTGCGGCACAAGTTAGGACAACACTCGAGCCGGTGGTACGTGTCGTGGCTACATCTGCGATCGACGACGTCCGCTCGGCTCGCTAGCTTCGTTCTCACATTCGCAATGGACCGGTAGGCCACCTTGGCGCTCAGTGACCCGTTTGTCGGTCGGTAGCAGTTGCTACGGCTGTGATGGAGGGAACATCCGGGGAGGCCGAAAGACAACTGAAAGTCAATCGAAAAACGAGTACCGGCACTGCACAAGGACGAAAAAAGCGGCCCCGGATTTCTCCGGAACCGCCTGTGACCTGCAATTGTGTGTCGGGCTGACAGGATTTGAACCTGCGACCACTTGACCCCCAGTCAAGTGCGCTACCAAGCTGCGCCACAGCCCGCCGCGCCCCGTAAGGCGCTCGATGAGATTACCCCAGCCCCACCCCTGAGAGGAAATCGCCTGCTCAGGGGCGGATCGGAGCACTGGTCAGCGGTGTCCCTTGCCGGGCCGTTCGCGCTTCTCGCGGATACGGACCGAGATTCGCACGGGGCTGCCGTCGAAGTTGAACTCCTCGCGCAGACGCCGCTCGATGAACCGGCGGTAGCCGGCCTCGAGGAACCCCGTGGTGAAGAGCACGAACGTCGGTGGACGCGTCGTCGCCTGTGTCGCGAACATGATCCGCGGTAGTCGTCCGCCACGCATCGGAGGCGGCGTCGCCGCGACAACTTCCTTGAGCCAGGTGTTGAGCCTGCCCGTCGGGATGCGCTTGTCCCAGGACTCGAGTGCCGTCTCGAGCGCAGGAACGAGCTTCTGGACGGCCCTACCGGTGTGGGCGGAGATGTTGACGCGCTGCGCCCACGGAACCCGAGCGAGGTCGCGGTCGATCTCTTTCTCGAGCTGCATCCGGCGGTCCTCGTCGACGAGGTCCCACTTGTTGAAGGCCAGCACCAGCGCACGGCCAGCGTCGGCCACCATGCTCAGTACCCGCAGATCCTGCTCCGAGATCACCTCGGAGGAGTCGATCAGCAGGATCGCGACCTCGGCGGCCTCGATGGCGGACTTCGTGCGCAGCGACGCGTAGAACTCGGCGCCACTAGCATGACTGACTCGCTTACGCAGCCCCGCGGTATCGACGAATCGCCATGTCTTGCCGCCCAACTCGACGAGCGAGTCGACCGGGTCGACGGTGGTGCCCGCGACATCGTGCACCACGGAACGCTCGTCACCGGACAGCTTGTTGATCAACGAGGACTTGCCCACATTGGGCTTGCCCACCAACGCAACTCGCCGCGGACCGCCGCCGGGAATGCCCTCACGGGGCGTCTCCGGAAGTGCTTCGAGCACGTTGTCGAGTAAGTCACCGGTACCGCGGCCGTGGGTCGCGGACACCGAATGCGGCTGACCGAGACCCAAAGACCACAGTGAAGCGACCTCGGATTCGGTACGGGAGTCGTCGACCTTGTTGGCCACCAACAGCACTGGTGTCTTCGATCGCCGAAGCACCCGCGCGACAGCCTCATCCGTGGTGGTCGAACCCACCCGAGCATCGACCACGAGCAGGATCGCGTCGGCTGTGTTCATCGCCAACTCGGCCTGGCGAGCCACGGACTGCTGCAGCCCCTTGGCGTCGGGTTCCCAACCGCCGGTGTCCTGCACCATGAAACGTCGTCCGGACCAGTTGGCCTCGTACGACACACGGTCACGCGTCACACCGGGCACATCCTCGACCACTGCCTCGCGGCGGCCGATGATGCGGTTGACGAGTGTGGACTTGCCGACGTTGGGACGACCCACCACAGCGAGCGTCGGAACCGCTACGGCGGCTTCACCGTTCTCGTCCTCGGTGAGATCGACGAGTTCCCACTCCCCCTCGTCGTTCCACGTTCCGTCGTTCGCGGCTTCGGCCGAATACAATTCCTCGGTCACTGCTTCACTCCAGTTCTGTCTTGCACAACCTGCAGCAACGCGGCGATGACGCCGTCCATGCCCAGGTCGCTGGTGTCCACGATGACGGAGTCCTCGGCAGGCCGCAACGGAGATACGGCGCGAGTGGAGTCCGCATGATCGCGGCGTTGAACATCGGCGAGCACGGCGTCGTAATCATCGCCGCGTCCCTCTTCGACGTTCTGTTTGTTGCGACGGTCTGCGCGTGCCTCCGGCGTTGCCGTCAGGAATACCTTGACGTCGGCGTTCTTCAGCACGACTGTGCCGATATCGCGGCCCTCCACGACGATTCGCGGCGCGGACGCCGCGATATCGCGCTGCATCTGCACCAGCAGCTCACGCACGCTCGGCACTGCCGACACGGCGGAGACGGCCTTGGTGACGGCTGCGCCGCGGATCTCGGAAGAGACGTCCTCACCGCCCATCGTGACGGTTTCGGCGGCGGGATCGGTGCCGATGTCCAGCGGCAGAGTAGCCACGAAGTCGGCGACCTTGCCTGCATCGGTCGGATCGACGCCGGCACGCAGCACCCACACCGTCGCCACACGGTACATCGCACCGGTGTCGAGGTAGCGGGCATCGAGTGCAGCGGCCAGCCTGCGGGAGACCGTTGACTTACCGGTTCCCGACGGCCCGTCCATGGCGATGACGAGACCCGCCATCACAGACCGACCGACTCGTAGAGCTTGCCGATCTCGCCGCGACCCAGAACGCGAAGAGTTCCGGGTCGCTGATCGCCGAGCGCGATGTTGCCGACGTCGGTGCGCACGAGGCGACCGACGGGGTAGCCGACCTTCTCGAACAGACGCCGCACGATGTGCTTGCGGCCTTCGTGGAGGGTGATGCGTACGAGGGACTTGCCCTCGCTGACATCGAGCAGCGAGTAACCGTCGACCTTGACGGGTCCGTCGTCGAGCACGACACCCGAGCGCAGTTGTTTGCCGACCTCACGCGGGATGGTGCCGAACAATGTCGCGAGGTAGGTCTTGGACACCTCGAACGACGGGTGCATCAGCCGGTGAGCAAGATCACCGTCGTTGGTGAACAGCAACAGCCCCTCGGTGTCGGCATCTAGCCGTCCGACGTGGAAGAGACGCTGCCCTGCCTGCACGCGCTCGGAGACGATATCGCCGACGCAGGGGCGGCCCAGATCGTCGGACATCGTGCACTGCCACCCGCGTGGCTTGTTCATCGCGAGGTGGACGAGCTCTTCCTTGACGACGATGCGGGTGCCGTCGACGCGGACGATGGCCACATCGGGATCGATGCGGTTGCCCTGCTCGGTGACGATGCGTCCGTCGACCTCGACGCGGCCGTCCGCGATGAGCTCCTCGGCTGCGCGACGCGAGGCGACACCGGCCTGCGCGAGCACCTTCTGTAGCCGAACACCTTCACCGCGCGGCACGTGGCGACGCTTGGTGTCGGACTCGATGTACTGATGCTTCGCCGGCTTGGCGTTGTTGATGATGGTCGACGGTGCCTGCTTCTTCTGCGGCTTCGGCGGCTTGGGCCGAGACGGCTTCTTGCGCGGCACGGCGTCGTTGCTGCGGTCGTTCACACCACTGTCCGCAGACTGGTCCTCGAAAGGTTTGCGCTGCTCAGCGCCCTTGCGTGGGGCTGCGGAACGGGGAGGCCGGGGCCCGGTGGGCTTTCCTCCGGCGCGGGGCGAGTCCCCTGTGCGGCGTCCCTCGCGCGGCTCCTCCGACCTACCTGTGGTCGGCTTCCTGCGCGGATCCTGTCGTTTGTTTCTGTCCGGTGTGCCATCACGGCGAGCGGGCTTGTTCACTTCTTTACCTATCAGTCGTCCGAGTCGAGCTCGGCTACCGGATCGGGTTTCGATCCGCGGTTCTTGGTGGAGCGGGTCACTCTCGGGTCGGTATCCATGCTGTCGCTGATCTCGTCGATCAGGTCCACTCCCGGCAGCAACGGCGCCAGTTCAGGCAGATCCGTCAGTGAAGCCAGGCCGAGCCGTTCCAGGAACAGCTCGGTGGTGGAGTACATCGTGGCATTCGATTCCGGGTCGACTCCAGCTTCCGAAATCAGACCGCGAGCGAGCAACGTGCGCATCACTCCGTCTACGTTGACTCCTCGCACGGCGCTGACTCGCGCGCGGGTCAACGGTTGACGATATGCGATAACGGCGAGAGTCTCCAGTGCCGCACGTGTGAGCTTCGACCGAGCTCCATCGAGAAGGAGCCTCTCGACGTACGGCGCGTAGACCGTGCGGGTGTAGAAACGCCACCCGTCGCCGGCGTAGCGAAGGTCGATTCCGCTGCCACGCTCGGTGAAACTCGCGGCCATCCGCTCGAGCATCGGCTTGATCCGGGCGACATCGCTGCCGACCGCCGACGCCAACAGCTCGTTCGACGCGGGCGAATCGACGACGAGCAACACGGCCTCGAGCGCGGACTCCAGCGTGGCGTCGTCGAGCTCGTGCTCGTCCTCGGCGACTTCGTTCGTCAGTTCATCCATAGTCCACCGCCGCCACGACAATCTCGTCGGACTTCGCCTTCCCCGTCCAGCTGACCATCAGCTCCCCCAACGGCTCCGGTTGATCGAATGCGAGCACCTGCTCACGGAACAACTCCAGCAGCGCCAAGAATCTGGCCACGATCTCGACGGTGCTCTCACATCCCTCGGTGAGCTCGCCGAACGGCGTCCACATGTTCTCGCCCTTGGCTTCGAGTCGTTCGAGCACCCACCGCGCCTGCTCGGGCACCGAGACCGAATGCTGATGAATGTGGTCCAGACCCACCGTGGGTATCGGTTTGGGCCGGAACGCGGCAGCCGCGATATCGGCAAAACGAGCCGGGTCGACGCCGAGGAGCACCTCGGGGATGAGGTCGGTGTAGCGATCCTCCACCGAGACCGACCGCGGATAACGCCGCAGTGCAGCAGCTTCGAGCTCTCCGAACAACTGCGCCACCTGCTTGTACGCGCGGTACTGCAGCAGCCGCGCGAACAGTAGGTCGCGTACCTCCAGCAACGCCAGGTCCTCGGCGTCCTCGACATCACCGGACGGCAGCAACCTGGCGGCCTTGAGGTCGAGCAACGTGGCTGCGACGACGAGGAACTCGGTTGTCTGATCGAGCCCCATCTCGCGGCCGAGGCTCTTGGTGAACGCGATGAAATCGTCGGTGACGGTGTGCAGCGCCACCTCGGTGACATCGAGGCGATGTTGACTTATGAGCGTCAACAGCAGATCGAACGGGCCTTCGAAGTTGAGCAAGCGAACGCGAAACCGCGACGGATCCTCGTTTTCAGGGACCTCGACGGCGACGTTCTCGGCAACGGACTGCGTCATCGACTACGGGCCGGACCGGTAGATCACCTCTCGGGCCAACGCCCGATAGGCCTGTGCGCCAGAAGATTTGGGCGCCCACGTGGTGATCGGCTCCCCCGCCACACTGGTTTCCGGGAAACGCACGGTCCTGGTGATCACCGTGTCGTAGACGACATCGCCGAACACCTCGACCACCCGCGTCATCACCTCACGTGAATGCAGCGTGCGCGCATCGAACATCGTGACGACGATTCCCGCAAGCTTGAGTCGCGGATTGAGCCGGTCGCGCACCTTCTCGACGGTGTCGTTGAGCAAGGCGAGTCCGCGCAAACTGAAGTACTCGCACTCCATCGGAATGAGCACCTCGTCGGCGCAGGTCAGGGCATTGACCGTCAACAGGCCGAGAGAAGGCTGGCAATCGATCAGTACGTAGTCGTACCGATCGAGCACCGGGTGCAGCACCCGGCCGAGGGTCTGCTCGCGGCCGACCTCCGTGACGAGCTGAATCTCGGCGGCCGAGAGATCGATGTTGCTGGGCAGCAGATCGAGATTCTCCACGCGGGTACGCATGAGCACGTCGTCCGCGGAGATCTTCGGCTCCACCAGCAGGTTGTAGACAGTCAGGTCCAGCTCGTGGTGCGCGACGCCCAGGCCCGCGGACAGTGCGCCCTGCGGGTCGAGGTCGACGAGGAGGACCCGGCGCCCGTAAGCGGCGAGCGAGGCACCGAGATTGATGGTCGACGTGGTCTTACCGACGCCGCCCTTCTGATTGCACATCGCGATGACCTTGGCAGGGCCATGGCTGGAGAGTGGCGTCGGCTGGGGTACCTCGCGGGTCTTGCGCCCGGTCGGACCCAGCTCGTTGGCCGCCGGAACGACGTCTCGTGTCTCACGGCTGGTTTCGGGTTGGCGCGTGTGGAACAGGGCACCGTCGCTGTGGGAATGCTCGGTCGACAGGCCGTCGGGAACTGCCTCGTAGGACCGGTACGACGTATCGGCAACGCGCGGCGCCATCTGCCCTGGGCCTGACTCCGCCGCTGGCGGCTGCGGTGTCGACACTTCCTCAGCGCCCCCTGTCCATTCGTCTGTTGGCGTGTGTACTGCCAACGGTTAACGCTACCGCGTACACGTGCGGCACCTTCGCCGGACACGCGCAAAACCATCAGCGGGCGCGCGGGTGCGCCCCAGCCCACACTTCTCGCAGCGTGTTGACGGTCACGAGCGTGTAGATCTGCGTCGTGGTCACCGATGCGTGGCCCAGGAGTTCCTGCACCACTCGCACATCGGCGCCGCCGTCGAGCAAGTGGGTGGCGAAGGAGTGGCGCAGCGTGTGCGGCGACACCGGCGTCGCGATCCCCGCTTTTTCTGCGGCGGAATGCAGAACCTGCCATGCGCTCTGACGCGAGAGCCGACCGCTGCGCGCGTTGAGGAACAGTGCCGGCGTCGCCTTCTTCGCCAGCGCGGGCCGGCCTCGGACGAGATAGGCGTCGATCGCTTCGATCGCGGGGCGGCCGACGGGCACGAGGCGCTGCTTGTCTCCCTTACCGTGCAGCACGACCGACCGATTGTCGGTATCGATGTCGTCGACGTCGAGTCCCACCGCCTCGGAGATCCGCGCGCCGGTCGAGTACAGCAGCTCGAGCAGGGCCTTGTCCCGCAGCCCGCGCGGTGCATCCTCGCCTTCGACGCCGGCCGAGTCGAGTATGGCGATCACGTCGTCGAGCGGAAGGGACTTGGGCAGCCGACGGCTCGGCGTGGGCGGCTTGACGGCGCTGGCCACGTCGAGCCGAGTCATCCCCTCGGCCGCCGCGAACTTGTGCAGTCCGCGCACGGCGATGAGTGTTCGAGCGGCCGAGCTCGCGGCGAGCGGCGGGAACTCCTCGCTCCCCCGGCGCAGGTCGACGACGAACGCCGACACATCGCCTTCGCTCACCCGGTCCAGATCGTCGATCCGGTGCCCGGACAGAAAGGCCTCGTACCGCCGAAGGTCCCGGCGGTACGAGGACAGTGTGTTCTTGGCAGCACCGCGCTCGACCTCGAGGTGGTCGAGGTAGGTCGATATCTGGTCTGCCAGCACGGGCGACTACCCGCGCGGATTCTTCCGACGCTCGAAGGTAGTCGGGAGATCCGGCCACGGAGCGTCGGCGGGGCGAAGGGCCGTCGAACCGGCCCGATGTGCGGCAAGAGCGAGTATCCCGGAGACGGCCGAGGCGTTGACGATATCGCCGGACAATGTGCGCTCGACCGCCTCGGTGAGCGGGACGAACTCGAGCACGATATCGGCTTCCTCGTGCTCGGCCTCGGGACGATCGACCTCGCTCAATCCCTCGGCGAGAAAGATCCGAACGATCTCGTCGGTGAATCCCGGTGACGCTGCGACATCGACGAGCACCGACCACCGCTCCGCGGCGAGACCGGTTTCCTCGGCCAGCTCACGCTTGGCTGCCTCCACCGGAGGCTCGCCGATCTCGTCCAACAATCCCGCAGGCAACTCCCACAGGCGACGGCCCATGGGGTGACGGTACTGCTCGATCATCGCGATCCGGCCTTGATCGTCTACGGCAGCGACACCGACCGCACCGTGGTGCTCGACCACTTCACGCTCGGCGACGCGTCCCCCGGGCATCTCGACCTGGTCGAGTCGCAGCGCCAGGATTGCGCCCTCGTAGACGGTCCTCGTTCCGACGGTGGCGAATTCGAAACGCGTCCCCTCGGGCGATTCGGTCATCCGATGCTCTCGGCGGTGGCTCCCGACACCGGGAACTCCGAGTCCGTGCCGGCCTGCTCGTCGCTGCCGCCGTCACCATGAATGTCGACGGGAAGCCGTTCGGCCGCCTTGTATTTCAGCGCTGCATTGACCAACGCCGCAAACAGCGGGTGCGGACGGGTCGGACGGCTCTTGAGCTCAGGATGAGCCTGCGTGCCGACGAAGAACGGGTGCGTGGAGGCAGGCAATTCGACGAACTCGACGAGATGACCATCCGGCGAGGTTCCGCTGAAGACCAGTCCGCTCTTGGAGATCCGATCGCGGTAGGTGTTGTTGACCTCGTAGCGGTGACGATGGCGCTCGGAGACCTCTGTGGTGCCGTAGGCACCGGCAACTACCGATCCCTTGAGCAGCGTCGCTGGATACGCCCCGAGTCGCATCGTGCCACCGAGGTCGGCTTCACCGGCGACGGCATCTTCCTGGTCCGCCATCGTCGAGATGACGGCGTGCTCGGTCTCCGGTTCGAACTCGGCCGAGTTGGCGTCGGTGAGTCCGACCGACCGCGCAGCTTCGATGACCATGCACTGCAGACCCAAACACAGACCCAGCAGCGGAACTTTGCGGACACGGGCGTATTCGATGGCACCGAGCTTGCCTTCGATACCGCGGATACCGAACCCGCCGGGAACAAGCACGGCGTCGACGTCACCGAGCGCTGCCTGGGCACCAGCAGGTGTTGCGCACTCGTCGGAGGGCACCCACTTGATCTCCACCTTGGCGCGGTGCGCGAAACCACCCGCGCGCAACGCCTCGGTGACCGACAGGTAGGCGTCGGGCAGATCGACGTACTTGCCGACGAGTCCGACCCGCACCGTCTCGCGGGGCTCGTGGACGCGCTCGAGGAGACCGCCCCACACCGTCCAGTCGACGTCACGGAACGGCAATCCGAGCTTGCGAACGACGTAGGCGTCGAGTCCCTCCTTGTGGAGGACCTTGGGGATGTCGTAGATCGACGGCGCGTCCGGGGTGGAGATGCATCCGTCGACGTCGACGTCGCACATCAGCGCGATCTTGTTCTTCAGCCCGGGGGTGACCTCACGGTCGCAGCGCAGGATGAGCGCATCGGGCTGAATACCGATGCTTCGAAGCGCGGCCACGGAATGCTGCGTCGGCTTGGTCTTGAGCTCACCGGACGGAGCGAGGAACGGAACGAGGGAGACGTGCAAGAAGAAGACGTTCTCCCGGCCCACATCGTGGCGGACCTGGCGGGCGGCCTCGAGGAACGGCTGCGACTCGATGTCGCCGACGGTTCCGCCGATCTCGGTGATGACGACGTCGGGTAGATGCCCCTGTAGATCCGGGCCGTTCATCGCCAGGATGCGCCGCTTGATCTCGTCGGTGATGTGCGGGATGACCTGAACGGTGTCGCCGAGGTACTCCCCGCGACGTTCCTTGGCGATGACCGTCGAGTACACCTGTCCGGTGGTGACGTTGGCGAAACCGGAGAGATCACGATCGAGGAAACGTTCGTAGTGGCCGACGTCGAGGTCGGTTTCGGCCCCATCCTCGGTGACGAACACCTCACCGTGCTGGAACGGGTTCATCGTTCCGGGATCGACGTTGAGATAGGGATCGAGCTTTTGCATGGTGACGCGTAGACCACGTGCTGTCAGCAGCTGGCCGAGGCTCGACGCCGTCAGGCCCTTGCCTAGCGAGGACGCGACGCCCCCACTGACGAAGATGTGCTTTGTGTCAGATCGCGACTGAAGGCGTGACAATGATGCTCCCGTGACCACTCTGCAGGGCTTGCTCCTGCCAGAGAGCTGGCAAGAGAGGTAATGCGTGAAAAATGGGCCTGCTACCCACGGGACTTCACGGTAACACCTTTGAGCGGATCCATCGCGAACGGCACGCGTGAGCGCGGAAATTACAGAGCCGGGGCTCCGACGGTGACGGCTGTGGCGTTCGGTCCCGTTCCGTACCGACCGGCAGCGCCGTCCAGCTGTTCCTGGAGAGCCAACGCGGTGGTGACGCGGCCCGCCACACGATCGACGTTGTCCACCGTGCTCACCCCGGCCGACAATGCAGCGTCGGCGCGCACGACCGCGATGGGGCCGTTGCCCTCGGCAGCCGCGGTTCGACCGGCCAGGACCGTGCCGGCACCTCTGCCGTCGAGGCCACCGGCGAACCTCGCAACGATTGCTCCGCGATTGCCGTCCTCACTGCTGCTGCCACCGGTGACGAGCACCGCGAGCTGAGCGGGGGCGACTGCACCGTTGTCGTAGGCGATGAACCCGCCGCTGCGCAACGTTTCCAGCGCCAGCGCCAACTCTTCCGGCGAGGACTGCGGCTGAGCCGTTTCCGGGTTGAGCAGGAGCACCGAGCCGAGCAAGTCGCCCGCCATGCTGCCCTGATCGACCGCTCCCGTACGCAACTGAATGCCGGCGGGTACCACGTTGGTCAGTCTGGTTCGCAGATCGTCGCCGCTGGCAGCGGAAACGAACGAGTCGGTGAGCGAGACGCGTCCCGTCACGGCGGCGCCGGACGCTCCGATCGCGTTCTCGATGCCGTCGACATCACCGGGATCGGCGTCGGGGGTGGTGATCACCACGACGCTGCGATCGGCCAGCGCGTCACGTACTACGCGGCCGGACACCGCGTCGTCGAAGCTGTCGGCGGCATTGAGTTGCTCGCCGAGCCGGTTGTTCGTTTCCTGCAACGCACCGATCTCGTTCTCGAGATCGGACTTGTCATCGCGCAATCCCGAGACCAGTCCGCTCGAGAGCAGTCCCGACCCGAGCACCACTCCGATGGCAAGTGCAATGAAGATCGCCGCGATCGAGATGGCGTGTTGACGCATGGAAATCACTCGAGCAGCCCCTGAACCCACGTAGCGAACGAATTCCACAGTTGGACAGCCCAGTCGAGAACTTCGCCGCCCATGTTGGACACGACGAGAGCGACGATGATCGCAACCAGCGCCGCGAGAACGAGCAGCGCGATGGCTCCGCCCGACACACGACTGCGATACAGCGTTGCCACGGCCTTGGCGTCGACAAGCTTGGCGCCGACCTTCAACCGGGTCATGAAGGCTGCGGGGTTGGTGTTCCGGCGTCCCCGATCGAAGAACTCGTCGAGACTCGCAGGAGAGCCGACAGTGACGATGAGCGAGGCACCGTGATGATCGGCGAGGAGCAACGCCAGATCTGCGGGCGCACCCGTCGCCGGGAACGTCATGGCGCCGATACCGAGGTCCTGGATTCGTTCCAGTCCGTTGGCGTGCCCGTCGGAGTCGGCCGGAAGAACTACCTCCGCGCCGCATTTGAGCGTCTGGGCCGTGATGTCCTCGGGATCACCGACGATGAGGTCGGGACGGTAGCCCGCCTTCATCGCGGTGTCCGCGCCTGCGCCGACACCGATGATGATCGGTGCGTACTCCTTGATGAACGGCTTGAGGTTCTTCAGGTCCTCGGCATGACCGGGGCCGTCCGCGACCACGACGACGTGGCGGTCCTGCAGCACGATGTCCACATCCGGTACGCCGACGCCGTCGATGAGCAACGGGCTCTCGCTGCGGATGAACTCGATGGTGTTGCCCGAGAACGCCTCGAGGTGATCCACCAGACCGGTCTTGGCCTCGATCATCTTGTCCGAGATCTCGGCTTCGCTCTGCTCCTCGCCCTTGGCGAGTCGCCGATCCCCGGTGTAGATACCGCCCTCGTTGAGGCGGATCTTGGATCCGTCCTTGATCTTCTTGAAGACCTCGGAGCCCGCGGAGTCGATCAACATGATGCCGTTGGCGACGATGGCCTCGGGGCCGAGGTTCGGGTATCTGCCCGATATCGACGGGGAGGCGTTGACGACGGCCAGCACCCCCGCCTCGACGAGCGCGTCTGCCGTCAGGCGATCCAGGTCGAGTTCGTCGAGAACGACGACATCTCCCGGACCGACACGCTTGAGCAGCTTGGCTGTGTTGCGATCGACCCGGGCGATACCGCTGATCCCGGGCAACGAATCCTGACTACGTGATAACAGTGCCGGCATCTTCATGTTCTTCATGATGACTCCGGCGACACACCCGACGTTGGAGGCGCGCCGAAACAACTACCACACTGTTCACATCTGCAACAAGTGCCGGGGTCAGCGTTCGCGGTCTGCCCGTGCTGTCGCCAGTAGCTCCTCGGCGTGGGCTCGGCCTGTCTCCGTATCGTCCAGACCGGCCAACATACGGGCGAGCTCTACGACACGTTCGGTTGCAGACAACGTCTTCACACCGCTGTTCGCGGCGCCCCTCTTGGCATCGGACTTGTCGACGACGAGATGCGTGTCGGCGAATGCCGCCACCTGAGGAAGGTGGGTGACGACGATGACCTGGTGCGTGCGGGCCAATCGCGCCAGACGACGGCCGACCTCGACAGCCGCGCGACCACCCACTCCGGCGTCGACCTCGTCGAACACCATCGTCGCGCCCTTGTCCGAACCAGCGAGCACCACTTCCAGTGCCAGCATTACCCGGGACAGCTCACCGCCGGAGGCACTCTTGCTGATCGGGAGCGCCTGCGCGCCGTCATGCGCGGACAGCTTGAACTCCACCTCGTCGACGCCGCTGCTGCCTGCGTGGAGGTCGACTCCGTCGACGGTCAAGGGCGCGGAATCCTGCGGTCCCGCGGGGATGGTTCGGAGATCTAGCTCGATCTTGGCCTTGCCCATCGCCAAACCGGCGAGCTCGCCGCTGACCGCTTTCGCGAGCTTGACCGCGGTCTTGCTCCGTGCGGCCGAGAGCTTGCTCGCAGCGGCGGCGACCTGCTCCGATGTCTCCTTCACTCGTGTGGACAACTCGGCCAGCGCGTCGGCCGAGACGTCGATCCTCGACAGCCGCTCACGTGCGTCCTCCGCCCACGCGATCACGCCGTCGACGTCTGCGGCGTACTTGCGGGTAAGGCCTTTGAGCTCGGCCTGCCTGGTCAGAAGCGTCTCCAGGGCACTCGGGTCCGAGGGCAGGTCGGAAAGGTAGGAGGTGATGTCGGCTCCGACATCGGTCACCACAGCCATGGCCTCGTTCAGCCGAGGAAGCAGGTCCGTCAGAACCGCGTCGTCGACACTTTCGAGCCGAGTGCGTGCGGCGCCGAGCAGATGCAGCGCCGAGACGCTCTCGCCGAGATCGTCGGATGCACCGACGAGTGCGGCCCCGGCGCCAACTGCCGACTCCCGCAGCGAATCGAGGTCACCCAGTCGACGCACGTCGGCGGAGATGGTCACATCTTCCTGCGGCTGCGGGGCGACAGCATCGATTTCCTGGAGCCCGAATTGCAGTCGATCGGCTTCCTGTGCGAGTTCTCGACTGCGTTCGGTGCGATCGATCAGTTCGGTTCTCGCAGCCAGCCATTGGGACCGGGCGGCGCGATACTTCTTCAGCGGACCGGCGACGGACTCCCCGGCGAAGCGGTCGAGTGCTTCGAGTTGGCGATCCGATCGCAGCAGCCGGAGCTGGTCGTTCTGGCCATGCACGGTGAGCAGCGAATCGGTGAACCCCGACAACACAGCTGCGGGAACACTTCGGCCACCCAAGTGGGCGCGCGAGCGTCCGTCTGCGCCCACGGTACGCAGCGCGATGATGGACTCGTCCTCGTCACGTTGCGCACCAGCAGATTCGAGGACTCTCTCGACCTCGTCTACCACCTGCGCCGACGCAGTCTCGGTACTGAATCGTCCTTCGACCACCGCCCGATCGGCACCCAACCGCACCCGCCCGGCGTCCGCCCGCGCGCCCGAGAGCAGATGCAGGCTGGTGACGACCATGGTCTTGCCGGCACCGGTCTCGCCCGTCAGTACCGTCAGACCTTCGTGGAACTGCGCACTCGCCGCCGAGATGACACCGAGGCTGTCGATTCGAATTTCTTCGAGCATGCTTACCTCGCTCTCCCCCGCCACCCAGAGGTGGGCAATGCAAACTTGGTCACCATACGATCGGCAAACGGTGCCGAGTCCAGCCGAACCCACTTGATCGGTGTGGCGCCTCGGATGACCTCGACACGTCCGCCCGCGGGTAGCTTCATCGTTCTTCTGCCATCACAGAACACCAGGGCGTCGTGGCCCCCGGCATCGGTTTCGACGGCGATCACCGATTCCGGACTGGTCACCAGCGGTCGCGCGAAAAGAGCGTGCGCGTTGCTCGGAATCACCAGGATCGCCTCGAGCTCCGGCCACACCACGGGACCACCTGCAGAGAATGCGTAGGCCGTGGAACCCGTCGGCGTCGAGATCAGCACACCGTCGCACCCGAAAGCCGACACCGGACGGTCGTCGACTTCCAGTACGACCTCGAGCACACCCAGCCGCGAACCGTTTTCGATACTCGCCTCGTTCAGCGCCCAGCCGTGCTCGATCACCCTGTCTCCGACCCGGACGCTCACATCGAGAGTCATGCGATGCTCGATGCGGTAGTCGCGACGGACCACACGCGCCAACGCATCCTCGAGATGATCCGCCTCGGCCTCGGCCAGAAATCCGATGCGGCCGAGATTGATTCCCAGGACCGGTATGTCGGCAGCTTGCGCAACTTCAGCGGCGCGCAGGAACGTCCCGTCGCCGCCGAGGACGAGAACCAGTTCGCACCCCAGGGCCGCTTCCGGTCCGAATTCGACGACGTTGAGTTGTAGGTCGGATCCGACGCCCTGGGTGACGCCCTGCGCCTCGATGCGGGAGGTGTCGACCTCGTCCACGAGGACACGAAGCGAAATTCCGGCCTCCTCGAAGACCTTTCCTACTCTTCGTGCGGTGTCGGCGATATCACGCCGTCCCGGATGGGCAACGAGCAGAACTTCGCGCGCGGATTCCGACTCCGGCATCACTGTGGTCCTTCCTCGACTGCGCGGCGTACAGCAGTTGGAATATCGCGTTCGACCTCGTCCTTGGGGCCATCGTTGGTGCCGGCGTCGGGGCCACCGGGCAGCGATCGTAGCCACAGGAAGTACTCCACGTTGCCCGAGGGCCCTGGCAGCGGACTTGCCGTCACATCCTGCAACGCCAGACCGAGTCCGGCGGCCGCCGACGCGACCTTCACCACCGCGGACATCCGCAACTCCGGATCCCTGACCACCCCGCCCGAGCCCACGCGGTCCTTGCCCACCTCGAACTGTGGTTTGACCATCAACGCCATGTCCGCCCCGGGTCCAGAACATGCCACGAACGCCGGAAGGACCAGCTCGAGCGAGATGAACGACAGGTCGGCGACGATCATATCCACCGCTCCACCGATCGTCTCCGCGTCGATCGAACGCACGTTGGTGCGGTCGATGACGTGAACTCGGTCGTCCGATTGCAGGCGCCACACCAGCTGGCCGTAACCGACGTCGACGGCGACCACCTCGCGGGCACCCTTGCTGAGCAGAACGTCGGTGAAACCGCCTGTCGACGCGCCCGCGTCGAGGCAGCGTTTGCCGGCGACCGACAGTCCGCCTCGCTCGAACACCTCGAGGGCGCCGAGGAGCTTGTGAGCGCCACGCGAGGCCCAGTGCACCTCGTTGTCCTCGACGAGAACCACCAGCGGTGTACCCGCTTCGACGGCAGTGGCCGCTTTGGTGGCCAACGTGCCGGCGATCTTGACTCGACGCGCATCGATCAGCTCGACGGCGTGCTCACGTGAGCGCGCCAGACCCCGACGTACGAGTTCGGCGTCGACGCGTGCGCGTCGCGCCATATCAGCTCTTGTCCACGGAGGACAGTGCCTCGACGAGGACGTCGTGGGCTCGTTCGAGAATCTGCGCTTGGACCGTCAGGTCCATCGGCGCGTCACCGTCTGTCGGCAGCCGGTCGAGGAGACGGTCGACCTCGGCCTGGACCACGTCCGGATCCACCGCAACGGTCTCCGGACCGTGCGGGCGATGTTGTCCTGGAAGTGGAATCGGCGCGCTCATTGCCGCCAACGCTATCGGATCGGTCCGATGGACGCCCGCCCGCGTTCGATCGTCAGAGTTCGAGGAGACGACGCAGCTCTTCCGTCCGGGCGCCGAGCACGCGGATGCTGTTCCACGAACCTGTGTTCTCCCAGGCCGAGGCCGTTGCCGTCAGTAGACCGCCGAGCGTGTCGATTGGCGCAGTGCCGTCGTGAACGATGACGAGAACGTCGCCCTCGATCTCGGCAGACCACCCAGGTTTCGGCCCGATTGCGGACGTATCGGCGCTCTGGTTGAGGATGTCGAGGTCGAATCCGATGTGATGTGGGCGTTCACTGTGGTCCGCGCGAAGTACATCCACAGCGCTGCTGACACCGGTGAGTACGAGCAAGGATGCGATCGCCGTCGCATTGGCGCCGGCGATGTCGGTATCGAGGCGGTCACCGACCACGAGGGGCCGCCTCGCTCCGCTCGAGCGGATGGCATCGTCCATGATCGGCGCAGCCGGCTTGCCTGCAACCAGCGGTTCCTGGCCGGTCGCTGCCCGCACTGCCGACACCATTGCGCCGTTGCCCGGGGCCAGACCGCGCTCGGTGGGCAGTGTCGCGTCGGTATTCGCGGCGACCCAGAGCGCTCCGCCGCGTATCGCGAGAGTGGCCTCTGCGAGTATCGACCACCCTGTCTCGGCACTGTGCCCCTGAACGACGGCAACGGCGCCCTCGTCGGCGCTACGCACCGGTTTCAACCCGACGAGTGCAACCTCCTGCGCAAGCGCATCGGTTCCCACGACGACGACGGCGGACCCAGCCGGAATACGCTCGGCCAACATCCGCGCGGCGACCTGGGCACTCGTGACCACGAATTTCTCCGAGGTGTCGAATCCGAGATCGACGAGATGCTCGGCGACATCCGACGGTGAACGGCTCGCGTTGTTGGTGACGAAGTACTGCTTCTCGCTGCCGAGCCGCAGCGCGTCCACAGCCCCCTCGATGGGGTTCTTGCCTTGATACACGGTGCCGTCGAGGTCGAGTAGCAGCACATCGAACAACTCGCGCAGGGTCGCTGCAGGCGAGGCGATCGGCTCGTTCGCTGCGCTCACTGGTCGTTCCCGGACAGCTCCTCGACACGCTCCTCGGCGTCGGTCTCACCCTCGATGTCCGCGGCGGCGGCGTTGAGGAACCACTTGATGCCCTCGTCCACCCGCCCGGCCGCGACAAGGGCGTCAGCGTAGACGTAGAACAGACGCGCAGCCGGAGTTCCGGATCGCGACGCATCCAGATCCGGAGTTTGCAGCGTGACGACGGCCTGGTCGAACTGCATGAGGTCCATCCGCGCCCCAGCAACAACGATGCGAAGTTCTGACGCTTCGTCTCCGGTGAGCTGGCGTGCTTCGTCGCTGCGTCCGAGTTCGATGGCGCGTTCTGGGCGGCCGAGTCCACGTTCGCAGTCGGCCATCACCGCGAGGTGGCCTGGTCCACCGGCCATCCGACGCGCAGCGCGCAGCTCGGAGAGCGCTTCGGCCCATTCGCCTGCGTGGTATGCGGTCAATCCCGCAGTCTCGCGAACAACGGCGATGCGGCCTGCACGTTGACGTGCGGCGCGCGCGTGCTGCAGCGCGAGCTCTGGATCGTCGTCGACGAGTTTTCCTGCCATCACCATGTGGCGGGCGACTGCCGTGGCGTTGTTCTTGTCGAGGCTGAGCAGGTCGCGTCGAACAGCTTGGTCGAGTTGGCCGGCTTCGATTTCGTCGGGCAGATCAGGCTCATCGGGACGTGGTGGACGCCGTTCGGCGGATCCACCTTCGGCCCGGCGATCACCCGAGAATCCACCTTCACCACCGCGCCGACGTGGGGGGCCGTCCGATCGGCGATCGTCACGTCCACCGGATCCCCCCTCGGGGCGACGTGGGTTTCCGGAGCGTCCGGCACCGTCCGGCCGACCGCCAGTGCGCCCTCGTGGACCGTCCGGTCGACCTGATCCGTCGCCGCGGAAGGGTCGGCGGTCGTTGCTGTCTTCCGACACAGGGGTTCCTTTCGGTCGTGCGTGGTGTTCCAATGAAATCAGAAAGAGTCCGTCGTACAGGCAGTGGCATCGAAACGCACGCCGTCTGTAGAAACGCAAAAAGGGGACCCACCTTGGTGGGTCCCCTTTTTGTGACGTTGTGTTCGGCGGTGTCCTACTCTCCCACACCCTGTCGAGTGCAGTACCATCGGCGCTGGAGGGCTTAGCTTCCGGGTTCGGAATGGGACCGGGCGTTTCCCCTCCGCTATGGCCGCCGTAAC
>NZ_JAHUTG010000037.1:0-30484 GCF_020889545.1 Rhodococcus sp. I2R | reverse complement strand
TGCGACGGCGATGACGTCGCGGCGGAACTCCTCGGGAAATGCTTTCGGCATGGTGAACATCCTTCCACCGTGAGGAGCGATCCTCACAGATCAGATGTCAACCAAAGCTGGGGCAGTCCCGTGTGTCATCTACGTGTCACATCGATGCCTCCTAGGCCCAAGTACGAAACTCGGCTACGCGACGAGTCCTCGCTTTAAGCCCCTGTCGCGACACCCGCCCGACCAGAAAAATCTCAGGGGCAGCAACCACCGCGCGGTACCCGCCCGATGTCCCCCAATGCGAGGCTCCGAGCGCACGTATCACCGAACTCGTCCCGTAGGTTCGCATATGCATTCCTCCGCGCCCGTCGATACGATGGCGACCCCTTCGTGCTGCTCGTCGTGGACCTACTGCGCAACCTTCGCTGAAGCAATACAAGGTGCTGATGTAACGTCCGCGATACATTCTTATTGGGACCGGGACCGATCGAGGGCAACGCATTGACTGAGGCAGCGAACAGCAGGACCACCGCACGCATCGTGTGGGACACGGCTGACAAGTACCTGCGGAACATCGTCGACGAGGAGGACTACGGCGACTACATCCTCCCGTTCACTGTGCTTCGTCGACTGGAATGCATGCTTGCCGACTCGAAGGAGGAGGTGACAGCGTTTGTCGCTTCGCTCGCAGGCATGCCGCCGCATCTCATTGACATCGCGGTGAAGGACAAGTTCCGGTTGAGCTTCTACAACGTCTCGCCGCTCGACCTCGTCACGATTGCGTCGGTTGACGACAACGTGGACAAGTCGCTGCAGAGCTACATCGACGGATTCTCGAACAACATCGCCGACATCTGGACTTCTTTTGACTTCAACCGTCGCGTAAAGGTGCTCGCTGACGCCAACCGCCTTCTGGCCGTGGTGAAGCACTTCTCGAAGCTCGACCTGTCACCAGGCCAACTTGCCAACACGGCCATGGGCGATGTCTTCGAGGACGTGATGTACCGGGCCTTCAACAAGAAGGGGAAGGCCGCAGGTAACTTTTACACGCCGCGCGACGCGATCAAGCTCATGGTTGACATTCTGATCACCAACGATGACGACGGTCTGGCGGGTGAGAGCGCGCTGCGCTCCATCTACGACCCGACCGCCGGCTCCGGCGGGATGCTGCTCGTCGCGCAGGACGCGCTCAAGCGGATGAACGAGAAGATCGACGTCACGTTGTATGGGCAGGAGCTAATGGCGTCTGCGTTTGCCCTCGGCAAGGCCGACCTGCTTATTCAGGGTGGCCGACCGGATGCGATCAAGCGGGGTGACACCCTTGTCGAGGACTTATACGGGGATCAGACCTTCGACTACGTGCTCTCCAATCCTCCGTTCGGCATGGACTGGGAGGCAGTCGAGAAGGAGGTCAGGAAGCAGGCCGAAGTTGACGGATCGCGCTTCAGCCACGGTCTTCCTGGTGCCAGTGACGGTCAGATGTTGTTCCTCGCTCACTGCGCGTCGAAGCTCAGTCCCGCAGCCAAGAACGGTCAGGGTGGCCGCGCCGCTGTTGTCTCGAACCAATCGCCGCTGTTCAACAGCGACAACGGGCCGAATTCGATCCGCCAGTGGCTCCTGGAGGACGACCTGATCGACACGATTATCGCTTTGCCCACCAACATGTTTTACGGCACCGGCATCGCAACATATGTCTGGGTCCTCGACACCAATAAGGATCCCGACCGTAAGGGCAAGATCCAGCTCATCGACGGTTCCGGCCAGTGGGACTCGCTACGGAAGCCGATGGGTGAGAAGCGTCGCGAAATGGGGAAGGCTCATCGGGATAGCCTGGTGGAGGCTTACAAAGCATTCGAGCAGGCTGACCCCGCGATATCTCGCGTATTGACACCGAAAGACTTCATGTTCCGGGACGTGCCTGTGTACAAGCAGGCACGCTTCGGCACTCATTTCGACGACGCAGTTGCTGAGTCGTTGCGTGGCCTCCGCGACTTCACCGACGGTCATGACGCAATCCTGCGTTCACTTCACGGCACGCCTTGGAACGAACTCCCGACCGCGCTCCCCCTCGCCGCAAAATCGGCTGGATTGAAGGCCACAGCGGGCTTCATAGACGCTGCGATGAAGGCAATGGCGGTGCAGGATGACTCCGCCCCGCTCGCCGTCGATCGCAAAGGCAACCCCGTCATCGTCCCGGGCTGGAAGATCACTGAACGTGTGCCTTTAAGTGAAGATCTGGACGAGCACATGGCGCGTGAGGTGCTGCCGTACGAACCGGGTGCTCGATGGGACGAGGGCAAGGCTAGGTACGGAACCGACATCCCCTTCACTCGGATCTTCTACGTGCCAGAGCAGCCGAGGCCGTTGGCAGAGATCGACGCGGACGTGGAGGAGCTCATGACAGAACTGAGTCGGATGTTCCTAGAGGTGCGGTCGGATGACTGACACACCCACCATCGGTCTGCAATACCTCGTCAGGCTTCGAAGCGGTCAAGATTATAAGCACGTTGCTGACGACGCAGGTGAGATCCCGGTAATCGGTTCTGGTGGGCCGTTCGCGGCAGCCTCCGCACATCTTTACGACGGCGAGTCGGTCCTGTTTGGTCGGAAAGGAACGATCGATCGCCCTCTGCACGTAAACGGCAAGTTCTGGACCGTTGACACGATGTTCTATACAGAACTGAGCCCCGCCGTTTTCGGGCGGTGGCTTTATTACTGGGCGACTACTATCCCGTTCAGTCTGTACTCGACGGACACCGCGCTTCCTAGCATGACGAGCTCGACCCTCGGGCGGCTACAAGTACCCATCCTGGCACTACAAACTCAGCGCGAGATCGCAGCATATCTTGATTACGAGACCGGAAAAATAGACAGGATGATTGCCAGCCTCGACCAACTGACGCGGCAATTGCGGCATCGCCTTTCACAGGTGGCCACGCACCTCGTGTTCGGGCTCAAGCGCCATGAGGGTCGTCAGAGCCTCCATACGCAGTCCGTGCTGGACGGTATCCCGGATCGCTGGCGGCGCACCAAGTTCGGCTACGACTTCGCTGAGAGCATGGAACGCAACGGCGGGGACCCGCCCGGGCCCCTCCTCTCGATCTCCGAGTACAGGGGTGTCGAGTTAAACACTCGTACCGAAGGTCAACAAGCTTCGCTCGACGTCTCGAAATACAGGGTAGTGCGGCCGGGGCAGCTCGCAGCTAACATGATGTGGCTCAACCACGGCGGGCTCGGGGTGTCGTCTCTTACCGGGTACATCAGCCCCGACTACAAGGCGTTCTGGATCTCAGACCGGTTCGAGTCGCGCTACGTTCACCACCTATTCCGGAGTTCACGCTACATCGACTACTTCGCCGCCATCGCAAACGGCGTGCGTCCTAACGCTCAGAGGGTGACAAAGACCGTGCTGGACGCAACACCGGTGCCGCTCCCACCTCTTCACGAGCAGGTTCAGATCGCAAACCGGCTCGACAAAGCCACCACGCACGTCGACGCCATGCTGACGAAAGTCGCCGACCTCAAGGCCTTGCTCCTGGAACGGCGCTCGGCGCTCATCACCGATGTTGTCACCGGTGGGAAAGAGGTCGCGTGATGGGCGATGCACAGCTCATGGAGTCGGAGTTCGAGCTCAACCTCTGCGCAGAGCTATCGGAGCGCGGGTGGTTGTACGAAAACGAGGGCAAGACCACCGGTTGGGACATCGGCCTGGCGATGGTCCCCGCTGACGTACTGCACTGGCTCGCAACCCATCATGCCGACGAGTATGAGAAGGCCATACCCGCGGACCTTGTAAGCGAACAGAAGACCGCAGCCCAGCGAAAGCTGTTGCAGCACATAGTTAAAGAGCTTGCCAAGCAGACGAAGATGGACTCTACCACTGGTCATCCTGTCGGCGGTCTGCTCGGCGTACTGCGCAAGGGCTTCAACTATGCCCAGGTCGGTCGCCCAGCAGCGAAGTTCGGACCGATGATGGAGTTCCCGCCTGCGAACCCCAACCTCACCGAGGTGGTAGAGGCCGCCGACTCGGTGCGGCTGCGCATCTTGAGGCAGGTGCGTTTTGACACGGCGACCAACGAGACGATCGACGTGGTCCTCACGGTCAACGGTCTTCCCGTCGTGACGATGGAGCTAAAGACCGACAACACGCAGTCGGTCAACCACGCGATCCGCCAGTACAAGGAGGACCGCCGGCCCGGAAGAAACCGGGCACTTCTCGCGCCTGGTCGCGCCTTGGTGCACTTCGCCGTGTCGAACGACCTTGTGTACATGACCACGAAGCTGGAAGGCGAGGACACCGTGTTCTTGCCCTTCAATCAGGGCAACGAAGGTCACGAAGGCAATCCTCCGTCGGGTACCGGCTCGTCGACCAACTACCTATGGCGGGAGATCCTCGCCCGCGCGACCTTCATGCGCGTCCTCAAGGATTTCGCGTTGTTCGAGCCGAGCAAGTCTGGCAAGAAGGACGGGCGGCTGGTGTTCCCGCGCTTCCACCAGCTCCGCGCGGTCGAGCGTGTCGTTGGTGACATCGCGGTGAACGGTACGGGCGGGCGCTATCTGATCTGGCACTCGGCTGGCTCTGGAAAGACGAAGACGATCGCGTGGCTTTGTCACCGGCTGATTCGGCACATGACCGAAGACTCAAAATCGACTTTCGACTCAGTCATCGTCGTCACTGACCGCAACGTGCTCGATGAGAACATCCGCCACGACATGAACCTGGTCCAGTCTAGTAAGGGCTTGGTCGTCAGCGTTGGAGAACAGTCCGGGGCGAAGTCGCCCCAGCTGAAGAGGGCACTCGTCGAGGGCGACCACATCATTACCTGCACCCTGCAGACCTTTCCCGAAGTCATGAAGCTGATCGAGGACACGAATGAGCTGCGCGGCCGGCGGTGGGCGGTGGTTGCCGACGAGGCGCACTCCTCTCAGTCGGGTTCCGCAGCGAAGAAGCTCAAGGAATTGCTGGTCGACGTCGAGCTCGGCTCAGACCACGAAGACATCAGCGCTGACGACCTGCTGCTGGCCAAGGACTCGGCCATAGCCGCATCCAGCAACATCACGTTTGTGGCTCTCACCGCCACCCCGAAAGCAAAGACGCTGCGACTTTTCGGCACCGAGCGTGACGGCCGATGGGAGGCCTTCGACACGTACACGATGGCGCAGGCGATCGAGGAGGGCTTCATCCTCGACGTGCTCACCAACTACTCGACCTATGACATGTTCCTGCGGGTGAGGAACACACTCGAAGGGGAAAACGAGATTCGGGTCATCACCGGGCAGGCGGTCACCAATATTGTCCGGTTCGCGCGGCTGCACCCGACGGCGATAGCGCAAAAAGTGCGTGTTGTAATCGAGCACTTCCGACGGAATGTAATGGACGTGCTCGGCGGTGAGGCAAGAGCAATGGTTGTAACTAGCTCCCGCATGGAGGCGCTGAGTTGGTCGAAAAAAATGAACTCTTACCTTGCAGAGCAGGGCTTCACCGACATGAAGACCTTGGTCGCCTTCTCTGGTTCGATCGTCGATGAAGATACCCGCGAGTCCGTCACTGAGGTCTCGCTCAACAATCGCAGCGACGTCGCCCGTGCGTTCCGCGAGGAAGACGATAGCCGGGTGCTGATCGTTGCCAACAAATTCCAGACGGGGTTCGACGAGCCGCGGCTCATGGCAATGTACGTCGACAAGAAGCTCACCGGTGTCGCCACTGTCCAGACGCTCTCAAGACTCAACCGCACCTACCCAGGCAAGACCGCCCCGATGGTTGTTGACTTCCGGAACTCGCCAGCCAGCATCCAGAAGGACTTCAGGCTCTACTACTCCGATGCCTACGTCGAGGGAGATGTAGACCCCAACGCGCTGTACACGCTCGGAGAGCGCCTGGACACCGCTGACATGTACACGCCTGACGAGATGGGTGCCGTCGCCGACGCCTTCCTCGCCGACTCGGGTGGAGAGACAATCGCCAAGGTCCTCGCCCCGATAAAGAACCGCTGGAACGGTCAGATGCGACAGGCCGTGCTGAGCAAGGACAAAGCAAAGCGAGAGGAACTTGAGCAATTCCGTGCTGACGTGATCAGTTACCGAAACGCCTGGCAGTTCCTCAGCCAGATCGTCGACTACGAAGACTTGGATCTGGCAAGACGTGCAATCCTCGCGACATTGCTCGCCCGCAATCTTCACTCTGACGGCGAGGACTACGACGACAGCTATTTGGAGGGCGTTCAGCTCTCGGGCGTGAAACTCGTACCAGCCGCTATCGGTGAGGACCACTCGCTGCGCGAAGGCAGCAGTGAAGGAATCAAGCTGCCCACCTTTGATGCGGAGCAAAACAATGGCGGGGCGACACCGCAGCGGGGCCCGCTCGACGAGGCCATCGACAAGGTGAACGAAATGTTCCAGGCCAAGGGTGTCGACGTGAGCCCGGAGAGTGTGTCTGGGTTCATCACGACCTTTTGGGGGTTCCTCGACGCGAACGAAGAAGCCGTGGCGATGGCGAAGAACAACACGGTCTCGCAGCTCAAAGCTTCTGAGGGATTCAGCGGTGCTGTGGGTCTGGCGGTGCTAAAAACGGTCAGCGAGGCGCAAGAGATTCAGTCGTACATGACTGATCCGGCCTTTCTCCAGGCAATCACCGACATTGCCGCAAACGCCATCCACACGCAGTACCGCAGACCTCCACGCGTGCCAAGAGACCCCGTCCAGTCCGAGGATGCGCGAGCGGCCCATTTGGCTCTTGGCGCGCTGGCCTTCCTTGAGGAGGGCTGGGTCGACGGTGATGCCGGGGAGATTATCTCCAGAGAGGTGATCAGTCGAAGTAGCCAAGTCATAGACGTGATGGCGGACCTCGGCAACGTCCCGGGATCGGTTTTCCCAACCGAGCAGGGCGGTGTGCGTTTTTACTGGCCGCACGCCGGAAATCAACTGACGATCGAGGTCGAGCCCTCGGGCGCGCTGTACATCCATACCGCCGACGTGGCAGCGGGAACGTTCCAGGACGAGACGGTGCCCAAGGACGCTGACCTTGGAGAGCGACTTTCAACGTGGTTGGTCCAGGAGGGTAACCATGAGTGACGACGCAACAGCGCCGAAACGTGTGCGGATGGACGTCGGTGACATCGAACTCCTGCGCACTGTCAATAGCTCCTGGGTCAATGCCGCCGGTATCGTCGATCCGGCGGCGTTCGACCTCAGCACGGCCGACAGGACGGACCTCAATCGTCTGTCCATCGCGCGCGGTGACGCAATAACCCCCGAGCAGGCGTACGCGGATCGAGCAGCCGTCATTCAGGCTCGGTTCAAAGCGAAGGGGAAAAGCCACAAGCCTCCAGCCGGTGTTTTGGCGGTGACCGTGGACGAGGTCGAGTCTGCAGAGGTCAAGTCATCGGAGGGAAGCCGAACGCCGCTTACGGTATGGGACGACTCGATGAACCGCAATCGCTCCAACTACCACGGGCACATCGACTTCAACGAGGTTCCAGCCGACAACAGAGGTCTGTGTCTGCTGGTTGCCAAGACTATGGTCGCGCAGGCGCAGGACAGAGGCTGGAAGTTCCGCCCCGTGGAGCCCGTGGAACAGCGATGACCGAGCCCGTGAGTCTCGCGTCCGTAGGTGACGCCGTGCGGACCGCCCGACGTGAGCGAGGCTGGTCGCAGACGAAACTAGGCGAGGAGGCCGGGGTGTCTCGGCCGACAATTGCTCGCATCGAACGCGGCGACGACGCATCGGTCGGTACCCTCGCGAAGGTGACTGCGGCGGTTGGGCTGGCGATCAAGATCGAGGCGACGCAGTAGGGCCGTCATCCCGCTGCCCATCGGCATGCCCGCGTAACCGGGAAACGCTCACATGGTTCTGGTCGACGCCGCGACAGGGGTGTGTCCGTGTCGGAACAAGCTCGTTCTTGCCGCTGACGCCTTATGCGCTATTCGACCGTGATTGTTCGGCCCGCGCCCGCATCTTCTTCTGGTACCCGCGGTACTCATCTCGTAACCTGTCAAAACGCTGGTCAGTGATTGAGGAGATGTGGGAAACTGCCGCTCCAGACCAGACATGGGTGGTCGCGTTGCTGTGTTTCCAAGCATATTTCTGGTTATCGCGCAGCGACTCTTTCCAACAGATTGTCTGAAGATCGTAGCTATTCAACTTCCGCCCCGAACGCTTCTTGTTCACGCGCTCTATTAGCTCCGTGGCGCTGTAAGGATGAGTCAGGTTTGGATCGGTCTTCTGGATGGCGACTTGCCCGTCTGCCGTCGACGACACTGCGACAACGAGGTCAGCGCTCGTCATCTTCTTCTGAGATTGCAGGTGAATGTCATAGACGACCGCCAGCCGACCCATATCGGCCCCTTTTGCCTCGGCGTTGTCCATCAAGTTACGCAGCTCTTTGATGAACTCCTCGACCTCGGCGACCATCGTCGAACTTTTATCGGCTCTCATGAATTGAACCGCGTCGGCGGGGGCGGTCGCACCAAGCGGCAGCAGTTGCCAGGTCATCGAATCGGCGAGATCTTTTTTGAACTTGGCCAACACGAAGTCACGGTAATTGAGCACGTTCTGCTGCAGGAACGGGTGGATCACCGCTCCGAGCCCCTGAGCGTTGTACAGGTGGATCGCACGATCTCGGTATTCTGTAAGGGCTTTGATGTTCACGGTCGTCGCAACACCGTCTACCTCTTCCGGCCAAAGGTTGCCCGCGTTGACGCGGCCCAGCGCATCGTCGATCGACACCGACAAATACCGCTGACCGAGCTTTTTCGGGTAGAAGATCGACTGCCTTTGCTGTCGCAGTACAGCTTTGAGGGCAAGCTCCCATGCATTTACCACCAGCATGACAGTGACCTCGTCACGATAGGTCATCTGCGGCTTGTTGTAGACCTCGACTGCCGCGAGCATGGCGGCAAGCGAGTTATCGATCAGGCGTTTGATTGACACATACGGCGCGCTCACGGCACCCTCCGCTCCATTCGCACCTCAGCGTACTGGTCCGGCTGTCAACAACGACCTGAAGATTGTCGGACGCCACCTGGCCTACGCTTCCCATCAACGAGACCCGGCAGAGAGATGCCCAGCAAACCCGCGACCGAGCGCGCAGCAGTGACACATCACCGGAAGCGACCACCATGCCCGACTTAAACAACCTTGACGGTGAACACGTAGACAATGCCGGCCTCGTTCCACTGGACCAGGCTCCCCGCTTGGTTGTGCAGATGATTGCCCGCTTCGCCAAGGGGCTATCCGAACCAATCGTTATCGGTGAGAACGGGCGGCCGGTGGCGGCCTTGATCCCGATAGAGGACTTGTTACGGCTGCGCGAGTACGACCAGCAAGCTCTCGATCCGGAGGACTCGTTCTACTTCGAGCTCGACCGAAGGCTGCATTTAGCAGACACCGAGCAGACGGTGACAGACCTTTCACACCTTCGAAAAGTTTTTCGGGCCGAGCAGAGATCGGAAATCTCCATGACGGGCAAAACATGAGCGTCATCTGCACGTCGCGGAGCGACGGCGGCTCCGCTTAGTGCTGCCGCGCTAAGTTCAACTCGACTCTTATGAGCCACGGCATCCGCCACCGCAGCACTTCACCATGCCCACTTGACGAACTTTCCTACAAATCAGCTGAGGCGGCTTATTCGAAGCGTAGATCGGCGTCGGATGGCGGCGTATCGGCGTCCCACACATGTTCGAAGGATTGTTCGACTAGTGGCCACAGGTGCTGTTCGCCGTCGTACACGGAGTTCACGACGTCAGCCCCGTCACCCAAGACCACGAACTCGTGAGGGATGACTCGTCCCGCTGCGTCTCGTCGCCCCCCCGGGTCCGGGAATCGCACTGCGACCACTTGTCCGCTTCGGTGCCACGCCGCGGGTTCGTCCCCGAGTTCGGCGAATGCACGCTCGTATAATGGAAGCGGATCGCCCTTGCCTGCATCGAGCAAGAATCGAAAACCCCAGTTCCGGCCTCGAGTCGCCCAGATGAGGTGTGACCGAGTCACACCTCTCACAGTCACTTCTGCTTCCTGAAAACGTTCTCGGTCACAGCTTGGTCGAGGTCAATCTTGAACTGCGTGAGCATTGCCCGCAGGTACAGATGCTTCGCGCGCGCGTCCTCGTTCATCTCCTTGAGTTTCGGGCCGACAATCTTTATCGCAGCAGCGAAAGCCGCAGGGAGAACTTTGGCCACGAACGCGGCCTGCGCATCGTTCTTGGTGACCCTTCGCAGGAGCTTCTCGAACCCTGTGAACTTGACACCAGCCATGGCTGCTGCAATCACGTCCGCCCCGTCAGCGAGCGTGTCAGCCACCTTCCACGGGAGCTTCATCCTCTCCTCCCACAGGACACGGCGCTCCAGCGGCAGAAGCGATGCGATGGGGAGTATCAGGTCTAGTCCGATGCGCTGTTTCAGGTCGATCTCGACCGGCTCCGCGCTGTCCGCCTTGAGTGCGAACTTGGCAGACGAGAGGAGCATGAAATCCTCGCCGATGGACAGCGCGTCCGGCGTGACGATCATGCCCGCGATTGTCGAGCGAAGATGCTCGATATCGTCAGCAGCCTTCAGGATGACCAGATCACGGAACGTATTTACGTCCCAGTCGGGGAACAGATCGGCCTTGGATAGCGACAGGATCCAGATTCGAGGGAACTCGATCAGCGGACCGTCTTCGCTAAGGAGAGGGCCCTTGACTCGGACCAAGGCCTGGCGAAAGTTGTGGAAGACGGACTTGAGGTATCGCTCTTCCTCGCCGCGGTGGTCAAGGAGTTTCTGTCCATCCACGAGGAGGAGGGCAACGTCCGAACTGAGCAGAGTCCTGAATGTGTCGATCCGGTGCAGGTTCTCTTCCTCGCTGCTGGGATCGTCCTGGAACCACTCACCCGGGTAGTCATGCCATGCCAGGCGCAACTCGTCGAATGGACGGGACTTTTCCTCATCGCCTTCCCCTGCCTTGAGCTTGACCGAGAAGTCGTATGTGGTGTTCAGAAAGTGGTTTGTCATGGGCGTCTTTGCGCTGTCTCGCATACCGAGGTAGTTCTGGTACAGGCGATTTCCTTGCCCACCCTTGTCGGCGACGAGATCCCATAGGTCGTTCTTATGGGAGCCCTCCTGGGTGCGGCCGTAGAACGATGACACCAGCACGGTCTTGCCCGACCCTGACTCACCAAAGACTGCGATGTTCTGTTGCCGAATTCTCGGATGCTTCGCCATGTCCGGAAACCTATCCCAGCCGTCTGACGCGATCGGTAGGGACGTGTGTACTTCGGCCGGGGGCGAGGCCAGAAAAAGTCGCATAGTCGCGCGTCAAGCCTCATGAAGCAGGCCAACCGGCCGGTGCGGGTTGCGGCTGTGATGCCGCAGCGCCGCAGTGACGTTGTCGTGGCCGGCCAAGCGGAGGACGCCAACGATGGTGTTGCGGACCGTGGCCATCACCTGCGGACCGTGGCCGGTCCGGACGGCGGAGCGGGTCCTCGTCGAACGTAAAATCCCCAAGCTGGGAGTTCGACGTCTGGACTGATACATCATGACTGTCCGCTTGGCCACCGGCTTACGGACACCGGCAGATCGGGGGCACAGCGAACGAAGTCGTCAGCTCGGTGCGGCCTCAGCGCTGGCAACGCCGGCGTAAACAGCGGCGACTACCCGTTTAGCCCGCTGTTCGAGCCATTGCGCGTATGTCGAGGACGTCGCTTCAAGCTTCCATTCGAGCTTCCCATTAGAGTTTCGTCCGAGGACAGCTGCTGATGCCGCGCTTGCACTCGAGAACACCTGATTGTGTGTGAAGGTGTACCAGCTTCCGTCCGCGGTGGGTACCAGTGTGCCGTCATTGAACAGCTTGTTTTGCAGGCCGGCGTAGGAGTGCGCTGTCCCTGACCAAGGCTTAGCACGAGACCCTTCAAGGACGGTGAACTCGCCGTCGACCTCATGGGCTCGCGCCCACGTCTCGCCTTTGAGGCCGGTGACGAACACCGTTTGGGCGGTGTCCTCAAGGGTCGAGGTGTCAGCGTTAGCTAGATGCACCTGGGAAGAGGAGCGGAATACATTCACCTGTAGAACGGGAAGCACGATCGAGGCTTGGGCGAGGTAGTGCTCCATGTCGGAGCGGTCGGCCTCGGGCAAAAGGTTGTCGCTGTTTGTTCCGCTGTTGCCGTTGGTGACCTCGGAGCGTTTCGTCTGGCGGGCCATCGCTATCAACCGGGCTTCGAGGTAGCGAACATGAGCTTTAGTGAGGTTTGAGTCCTTACTGGTAAGAACGACCACCCGGTCCCAAAAGTCCTTTTTCCCTTCGTGGTCTTTCAGACGACGGGAGACGTCGTCGCCCTCGCCGACGTACACCTGCTGGCCGCCCAGGCTCTCGGGGCTTTCTCCAATTAGCACGTAGACGCCGGTACGGGAGGATTCGGGCCGCTTGAGCAGTTCGCGCAGCCCGGAGCGCTGAACAGCGAGAAGATGTCCGGTCCAGTTCATGATTTCTGCGGTGACCAGACCGCCCATCGAGCCTTCGGCCAGAAAGAGCCGAACACTTTTACCCTCGCGCATCGGTTCCTCTCAAGGTTCTGGATGGACTGATCGCGGTCAGAAAGACATGCCAACAGAAGGTACGCGACGCGGTCCAAGGACCCGGTGTGCCATGCCGACTGCGGAGGCATAAGGCAGGCGATCGCCGATCGTCGTGGACGAAGCACAGATCCAACCGGAGGTGTGGAGCTCTAGGTGGCGTGCAATGGCCATCAGTGGTCATTCGGGCTGCGAAAGGTTGAGACCAGTGTGCCAAAACGGTTGTTTCTGTCACACCAGAGTCGACCGACTTAGATCATCGCGTCCGTAACAGTCGTGGGTGAGACCTAGATAATTGAGTAATTCAATTCCCGTCCCCAAGGATTGCCGGTGTCCGATGATCACTCGAACTTCAATGACCAGACGCAGTATCAGCCTCCGACCCGAAATGCAGGCATGTCGAGGTGGATGTGGATCGGCGTCGCGATCATCGTTGTCCTGACCATCGCTCTGGTCGGCGTCACCACCGCCTTGGTGGCCACCAAATCGGACGAGTCCAACGAGACCGCATCAGCCACCACGCCCGCGCCGTCGGCAACGCCGGCTCTCACATCCGAGCCATCGCCGTCGGCAACGCCGCCTCCCGCTTTCCAGCCCGTGCCGACTGCCTACGTAATGGACGCGGCGGGTTGGCAGGGCTCGTCGGCTCGCTGCGGAGCTCCCGAGAGCGCGGTCGTGACGGCCCGAACGGTCGACTCCCTCGTGGTGGTGTGCTCGGGCCAAGCCGGCTTGGTCTACCGAGGCGTCTGGCTTGCCGATGCCAGTCCCATCACGATCGAGCAGGTGGGAGTGGTCGGCCGGGACTATGTGGCCACCAATTCCACTGTGCGACATCAGGTGAGCGCAACCCAATTGACGGTCAGTTCGGGTAATTCGATCCTTACTCAGTCGCCGTTCGTGGAGTACCGAGGTGGCACCCCGTCTGTCGGAGCCCCGGCAACGACAAGCCTTCGGCCCACCACCCGCGGAACGGTTCCGCAGCAGCCCGGTAGCTCACCTGAGCAGCAGGACAGCCCTGGCCCGTGTGCCTACAACGGTTGCGACGAGTTCGAGTCCTACGGCGAGTACTCTAGCCACTTTCAATGCGTCGTTTTCAACGTCAGCAGCGACGAATGCCGCAGGTTGATCGAAAAATACGGAACCGAAACAGGCTGAATCAGATTCCAAGTTCGATGCCCTGATGTAACTCCCACCGGGAGTCTGGAGAACCGGCCCGTGGCGGCACTGATCCCGGTGGAAGATCTCCGGCGGCTTCGTTAATACGGCCAACGAGAACTCAATTCGGAAGACTAGTTCTACCTCGAGCTCGACCAAAGGCTGCATTTTGCAGACATCGAGCAGACGGTGACAGACCTTCACGCCTTCGCCAAGTCTCTCGGACCACGCAGAGATCAGGAACGTCCGTGACCCACAACCGCAGGAGCGTCTTGCACGTCACGGAGCGATAGCCGCTGGCTACGCAGCTCCGTACCGATACCCCATACGAGAGCGTTCCCACTGCTACGCTGACGCGGCGCCGGGGAGGGCGCGACGGGACTTACCGGGGGGAATTCCGATGTTGAAGGTCGATCTTGAGGCACTGCGGGCATTGGGGAGGTCTCTCTCAGCTACCGCTGCTTCGGTGGGGTCGTTGGATCCGGTTGCTCCCATTACGGCTGCGGCCGATGCAATGCCCAATTCGGCGTTCGGCGCTGTTGCCCGGTCAGCTGCGATTCCGACGCTCGCCGCCTACCGCGGAGTGTCGGTACGTATTCGAGACATGTCGTCTTTATCGTTGGCCTCAGCGGACAGTTACGAAGACACCGACCGAGCTTTTCGTGATCAGCTCGAGCGTCTGAACGGCGATCGTCGATGAGCGTAACGGTCTCCCAGGTTCGCGGCTGGAATCCGATTGCACTCGTCGATCTTGCCTCCGATCTTGCAGCGGTGAACGCAGAATTCGACGACTTGGTCAGCGACGTCGGCCGCGCCACGAAGGATGGGCTGAGCCAGTGGGAAGGTGACGCGGCAACAGCGGCATCTGCTCGAGCTTTGGCTGATCGGCTGGCCGCGACCCACCTCGTCACCGCCGTCGACAGTGAAGCAACCGAATTCGTTACAGCGGCAGGTCGACTGACCGAGGTGCGGACATCGACGCTTGCCGCAGTCGATGCTGCAGTTGCCGGCGGATTCACCGTCGCCGATGCAGGTTCGGTCACCGCCCCCATCTGCTCGACCGGCGACATCGTCGCAGACCTGTTGGTGCAGAGCAGTTTCGAGGAGCAAGCGCGTGTCCGCGAGGCCGCAGTGCGTTCTCTGTTGAACGCCGCAGCCGACGTCGACCGACAGTGTGCTGCCTCGCTGCAGCGCGCGATCGATGCCATCGCAGAGATCTCCGAGTCACCCGGTACGCCGGACCACTACAGCGACGGCGTCCGAAACATAGTCGACGGCAACGCATTTCTGCCGGATAGTCCCCACGAGCTCGCTCAGTTCTGGGACGGCTTGACGCCGGCCGAGAAAGACGGTCTCGCGGCCTGGGACCCCACTATCGGCAACCGGGACGGACTGCCGGCCGTGGACAAGACCCGCTTGAACGACGACTTACTGGTACCGATCACGGCAGCAGCGGAAAGCAATCTCGCCGCGATCGAAGCCCGTCATCCGGATTGGGCCAGAGGCGAGAACTTACCGCCGAGCGATGGGCTAATTACCGAAAACCAGCAGGCCCGTCACAAGGACTGGTTGGACTGGACCGACGAACGCGAGCAGGCGACCAGTGCGGTGGCGGGTTTTCACGAAGTACGCAACCAACTCGATAGCGACGACAGAGTTCCCAGATTCCTGATGACTATCGACGATCAGGGCCGAGGCGTGATTGCGCTGAACAACCCGGACACCGCTCACAACGTCGCGACGTACGTTCCGGGGACAGGTACCGAATTGTCGAAGATAGGCGGGGACATGACGCGGGCCGACCACTTACTGGACGAGGCCAACAAACTGTCACCGGGAAGCGAAAACTCGGTGATCATGTGGATGGGCTACGACTCTCCGCCCGGCTTGTCCGACGCCGCGCGGACAGCATTTGCCGACGCCGGAGCTCCGCGGTTGGACAGTTTTCAGGACGGGTTGCGTGCCGCGCACGACGGCCCTCCCTCGCACAACACTGTCATCGGTCACAGCTACGGCAGCACTGTCGTCGGGCATGCTATGAGCGACGGTGGCTCACTCGATGTCGACAATGTCGTGTTCGCGGGTAGTCCCGGGGTGGGGGTAAACAGGGTCGATGAGCTGGCGCTCGACGGGGTCGCTTCGGAACGGATGACCGATCACGTGTTCGCTACCGCTGCCCCGGCCGACCCGGTGACGTGGATCGGGGAAATAGCGCCCGCAGTAGCTCACGGCGCAGACCCGACCGGCGATGCGTTCGAAGCGACTGTCTTCGAGAGCGCACCGGGCAACGACTCGATCCACATACCTGTGCTGGGTGATGTCGGGTTCGACCCCGACTCGCACAGCAGCTACTTCGAGCCAGGCACACCGTCGCTGCGATCGATGGCACAGATCATCACGAACACGGGAACACCGAATGACTGATCGAACCGTCCAGGTCAAGCCCAGAACATCCCTCGCGATCGCACTGACTGGTGTCCTTCTCACAGTCGGGTGCACTCAGAACGGAGCAAATGACGTGGATAGCGCACTGTCGCAAGAGCAAGCCCAGAATCGAACGGTCGAAGTGCTGGGTCGCTCTCTCTCGGTATTGCCGACCGGGACACGGCTCGACGTCGAGAATCCGACATATCCGCAGTCGGATCTTTCCAGGGGTGGATTCGGACCCTGCTACGACGACAACACCATCGACTACGGGCCGCATCAATTCAGTGCCGGTTATTGGGTGGTCAGCGATGGGGCGCATCGAGGCAACCTCGAAGTGCTGGTGGCCAGCTGGGGCGAATGGGGCTGGACGATCGAAGACGACAGCAAGGACGGTGGTAAGACGGCGAGAGCAACGACACCGGATGGGTATCGAATAGCAGCCGAGCTGGGCACACCCGAGTATCTGAGCGTAACGGGGGTGTCGCCGTGCTTCGCAATCGAGACCGGGCAGACCCCTCCGCGCGCAGTTGCTCCTCCGGTGATCGAGCAGCGATGACCTACCGTCCCCAGGCTGAGGTCGAACAGCTCACGGTCAAGGCCGCTCGTGTTCACCAATCCCTGGTGCAGCTACGAGGCAGGGCGATATCTAGTGACGGCGACGTGACGATCGAAGTCTCTATCGACGGCCGCATCACCGATATGGTTGTTTCCCAATGGTTCTCGCAGGCAAGTCCAGGTAAAGCCTCCGCCGCGATCGTCCTAATCCACAGCGCAGCATTGGCCGACGTGGAAGCAGCCGCGGCGGAAATCCGGCGGGAACTGACCGAGGACTATCGGGTCGCCAGAATTGTGGATCGAATAGTCACCGAACGGCAGACGCGTCATGTAGACAACAACCCGGCCGATGACCGAAAGTCCATCTACGACAAATGGTAACG
Organism: Rhodococcus sp. I2R; assembly: GCF_020889545.1. NCBI lineage: Bacteria > Bacillati > Actinomycetota > Actinomycetes > Mycobacteriales > Nocardiaceae > Rhodococcus > Rhodococcus sp. I2R. The sequence goes on along the minus strand of NZ_JAHUTG010000037.1, from coordinate 13,442 downwards.
AGATCGACGGACTGTGTCATGCCACCGGCTCCCCGGGCCGATCATTTCCGGGTACAGCGTACGTGCACGGGTTCTCGTAAGACGTGCAATCCTCAAAGCTCTTCGTCGGTGACGGTGATTTCGTGTGTAGCGCGGGCGGCGTCCCTTCGCCGTAGTGGACATCCGGCCAGAACTGACGAGGGAGCTTTGACGGCGCTCATCGGGTGCTGTTCGTCCCAGCGAGAGCCGAGAAGCCTCGGTCAGAGCGTCGCACTCGCCGACTCATCAAGTTTTGCATCACGTGTACAACCTCGGCGAGCTATGACGCGAAGGGACCCGGAACGATCGCAGATCGTTATCTGCCGAACAACGCCCGCTCAATCACGCCGGATCAATACCGGACTCATCTCCGCAATCGGCGGCCAAGTCCAAATCGCGCGAGGACCTCTCAGACGGTCCATCGGCCGTCCACAGCGACCGGCGGTAGGCACATCGTGCCGAACCAGCGATCATCGAGCGTGCTCTACTGCGAAGGCACACTCCGCGCTGTTCACACGACCCACCACCACTCTGACGACGGAAAACCATCAAGCAGGCCCTGGCGTTCCATCCTTGTGGTTCATCACGCCGGGGTTGCCTGTTGCGGCAGAAGCTCGATATTCGGGTCTGCGATCATCGGGTGATGAACGCACCCGAGTCGTCGGCCGGTCCCGGTGAAGTGAAGATCAATCTCGATACTGAGATCAAGCTGATGGTCCATGACCGTCTCGATCGCAAGCAGTACGCTCGACGCGTTGCGCAACGAATTCAACAAGCTGGGACCGGGTCGAGTGTCGTCTTCGGGCTTGCTGGCCCATGGGGAACTGGCAAAACTTCGGTCCTCAACATGATCACCGAGGTGATCACCACAGAAAATGCGGACAGTTGGTCCGTCGTCGCTTTCACACCATGGTCGGCCGGTGACAGTTTGACTCTGGTCGAGGAGTTCTACCAGGTCATCGCAGGGGCGATGCCCACCAGTACCGAAGGCAAACGTGTGAGGCGAGCATTGGCGGCCGCTGCACCGGTGGGCAGCGCAATCATCAAAGCCGTTGGAACATCGGCAATCGAGAAGTGGATCGGCGAGGGAGGCGTTCAGGACGCATTACTGGCTGGGAAGGATGCGTTTGCGGAGAAGGTAGGCGACTTCACCGCCGCCATTGAGCCGAACCCATTTTCCGAACGCTTCAGGGCAGTCTCCGACGCTATCCAAGCAGCAGGAAAGAACGTCCTTGTCATCGTTGATGACATCGACCGGTTGCATGCCGACGAGCTTTTGTCGGTCATGAAGTCTGTCCGGCTCCTGGGGCGATTCGACCGAGTCCACTACCTACTCTCGTACGACGAAGAAACTGTGCTCGACGTGCTGGAAAAGACCGACCTGGCCTCGAACAACAGATCCCGGGCTAGAAGGTATCTCGAAAAAATCATCCAGTATCCCTTCGCGTTACCACCCATCCAGCAGGTGCATCTGGCAACAGAATTTCGTGAGCACCTCAACGCGATCATCAAGGCGCATAGCGTCATTCCTGCTACGAACAGCGTCACCCTCACCGACGAAGACGAAGACGAAGACGAAGACAATATGAACCGCGAGAGCATCCCCGACCTTCTGTTGGGAGTGCTACCGACCGAGCTGCTTACGCTCCGCAGCATCTATCGACTCTGCACTCAGGTCGACATCATGCTGACCCTGGTCGGTGGCAACAGCGAGCTGGACTTCTTCGACGCGACCGTCATTACGTTCATTCGACTTCACTATCCCGCGTTATACAAGCAGATCCCCCGTTGGCGGACAGAACTGCTCGGTTCGGGAACACCGACGATTGGAAAGAAGGAGGTCACTGCCGAGGAGAAGCAGGCTGAGGTCGCTAGGTACACAGATACAAAAGACGACTTCGAGAACAAGAGCGTGTACGTCCTGCTGGTCAGCCTCTTCCCTGACGCGCTTCCCCGGCCCAAAGGTTCCTACACACCCACACGGCACGCGCACTGTCAGATTCGCGACGCCAACTACTTCGCCCGCTATTTCGCTTTCGGCCTACCGGCACAAGACATCCGCGACAGCGACGTTCGCACCGACTTCGAGCGCCTGACCGATACCGGTGACTGGTCCTCGACCTCTATCATTCGAGAAGCCTTGCCGATCCAAGAGCGCAGACGGCTGGTTCGCGGCAAGATCATGCAACAACTCGATGTCATCGCTGACGCCAGTCCACAGATGTGTTTCAGTGCCGCCCATCTGCTTACGCGAGAGATCCCCACGGATGGTGCTGATCTCGTGTTCAGCAGGTGGTCCGAGGTTCTGTACGCACTGACAGGACACGCAATGTCGAGAGCAGAGCCTGACGCGGCACGAGACCTGATTAGCGGCTACCGCAACGAATTCGGCCTGTCCACCACTGCCGATGTACTCGCGCGGCCGATCGAACTTTTGGGCATCAACCAAGCCAAGGTGCTAGCCGCGACGTCAGAGATCCGCCAGCAGGTGCTCGAAAGATGCATGACGGATTTGACGACTGCCATCCCGAGAGACCAACGCGGAACGCACTCAATTCTCAGCTTCATCCACTACCTAGACGACGATCTGTGGCAACAGCTCAGCGAGCAGGCGCAAGCGCTACTACACAATGGCGACGTCTCCGTGTCCCTCGCCAGTCTGGGCGCGCGATTCGTCTCCATGTCCGAACGAATCGACAGCGACGGCAACCTCAAGGTCGTACACCACCGCTTCGAGTCCAATGATTTCGCGAAGCTCATTCCACGCGACCTCTGGAAGACTGATGAGCTCCCCATCGTCACACAAGCCGACTTGCGACCGGATGACACATCGCTTGAGAACCGAACGGTGTACGCCACGCTCGCTTTGCGTCAACTCGTCGACCGCGCTGAGAGCTAACACAAAGGCACGCGGTGCCCGGGCCGAGATTTAGCCCCATCAAGCCACGAACCTTGATCCAAGGATGTTTCGATATGTGGACGCTCCCGTCGCACACGGCCTTCTTGACAGCGTGTTGAACGTGTCCCCCCACCAGTATCTGAAACAGCACCCGGCCGCTGTGGGCACTTCTCATGAGCGCCGTCATTTGCCTTCGACCACAAACGAGAGGCCCCGGCACGCGTACCCCTTCAAACACCGACGTCGCCATGTAGAAGACGAAACCCAGCCTCGGACCCACAGGCTTGAATCGGCAGGCAGCACTCAGCGCGTCGAAAGATCGAAGCTACCGAGTGTTCTCGTATGAGATGTGCGTGCTGAGGTGGCCTTTTCGCGTAGACGCTGCGGGAAACAGAATTCTCGTTAGCAACCACGCGTTCATCGGGAGTGACAACGCAGCGAAGTAACGGAGGTGGACTTCGGTGTGCGATCGACGACTGTTCAGCGCCGCGACGCGCGAGGATCGATGGCTCACCTACCCAGTGCAGATGCGCAGTCGGCCACAGGGAATAAGACCGCGATCTGCCCTGATGAGCGTTTGAGCAGCCGACGCGGTCGGGCGAGGGGTCACGCGACTGGCGATGCCGCGAGATCGACCTCGGGGAACGACTGCACTCCGCTTCCGCCAAGGTAACGACGTGCAGCCGGAAGTCGATCAAACAGGTCGGGTCGGCATCCTCTCGGACGGAGAATTTTGAGCAAGGCAACGAACGACTCTCTCAAGCGTGAAATGGTCCTGGGTGGGCTATTTCTCGTGACCATCGCGGTAGTCTTGATCGTCGGCTCGAACTGGCAATCGATCAAACCTATCTTCGATGACCACCCGAGTTCGTCCGAGTTGGCTGCCAGCTCTTCCGAAATCGCGAAGAACATGGCGGATTATGCCGCAGCGGCGGCCGAATCGTCGGCTCGGCGGCCTGCACCTACGGCTCCCACTTACACAGCACCGTCGACCGCGGTCCCTCGTGCTTCGTCAGGATCTGGATCGTCTTTGGATGGTGCATTCGTGCAGACACTCATCGATTACGACATAAGCTTCTCGTCCTTCTCCCAGGCGGTGTCGACTGCGAAAACGACGTGCCGTGTTATTGGCGATTCGCCTGATCCCGGCGGCGCAATCGTCGCGGCATCGGAAATCGCCCAGCAGACCGGTGGCTACACGCGGGCGGACGCAAACGACTTCGTTGGAATCGCGGTCACCGCATACTGCCCCGAATACAATTCGTACGTTCAGAATTAGCGTTAGATCGCCCCGGACGGCTCCACACCCTGACGATTCAGAGTTCCTTGTTCAATTGACCGCCAGGGCTCTGGCCGTGACGCGTACAGGCTGACGAGCGTGGTGCTCACACCCAGCGAGAATCCCACCTCAGTAAAGTCAAAGACGTAATGAGGATGCGGGGCACGTAGCTATCGGCAATGTTCTCGCGCGACCCAGCCCCGGACGGCGTTTCCGTAACAACAGCACTATCGATACCGCTTTCAAGACCCCGGACCACGCGATCCGAACACACGCCAGATCGCGGCCACCAGCTGAAGTCGCCGTATATGCCGCAAGTGCCCCGGAAATCGGTCGCTTTTCGGCCGGACTACTTATCTGGCCACCGCCAAAGCGATTGAGCAAGCCGCCCACGTGATCAGGCCGCTAATTGGGTATTGGCAGACGGAGTCGGTGACACTTCCACCGCCGCCCAGTAGCTCGGCTACGCCATCAGCTGAAGCGCGGCGCGGATTTTGCGCAAGTAGCCAGCCGCCAGTTGTGCCCGATACGTTGTCGATGGACCTCGCGCGTCCACGTTTTACCCATAGGAGAGTACCGCTGTGTCCGATCTCGAATATCCGCCGACCGCACCGCACGTACCGAAGGGCCGACGGAAGTTGCCGTGGGTTACCGGCGCAGTGCTGTCCGTCTTGCTGATCGTCGGTTGCGTCGATCAGACGGGGACCACGGACAGCGCTGCGCAGGCCGCAGTGGTGACCTCCGCAACAACGACCGGCACCTCGATCGTCTCCACCAGCAGCTACGCGCCGCCGGCAGCCGCGAGTTCCGACCCGACGACACCCGGGCCGACACTAGATAACACGGACACCGTCACTGCGGCGCTGCGCATGCTGGCCACCCTGCCGATCAAGGGACGCGCCCCGAAAACCGGGTACGACCGAGACATGTTTGGCCAAGCCTGGACCGACGACGTCGACGTCGACGGTGGCCGCAACGGCTGCGACACTAGGAACGATCTTCTACGTCGCGACCTCATCGACATCACCCTCAAGCCGGGTTCCAACGGGTGCACGGTGCAGTCCGGCACCCTGGCCGATGTCTACACCGCCGCCTCCATCAGCTTCGTCCGTGGTTCCGACACCTCGAGCGACGTCCAGATCGACCACATCGTGTCGCTTATATCGGATCGCCGACTGTTGGGTGCTAAGATCTGAGCCATGCCCGACCGGTGGAGGTGCGAGTCCGAGTGAGCAACCATGCCCGAGTAATGCAGGTAGATCTCAGGCTCCTCGGCGCCAGCCAAAATCCAGCGCCCTGGCTCAGCGAGGCGGTCCAGGCAAACCGCCAGTGGACGCGACGCGGCACACCCCTGCACATCCCCTTGACTGCAGATGGCCACATGGACCCCGTCGTGGTCTCCTGGGCTCACCACTTTCACAACGAGCACACCGCCATGAACTACGCAAGTGATGTGGCGGCATACTTCGGATACCTTGGCGACCAGCGGGACGGACTCTCGTGGCTGGACGTCAGGCGCGGAGACGTGACTGCATACTTCCAGTGGCGGCGCACGGACGCCACAGTAATTCGGCGGGGGGCGATACAGCGAGGAGTGTCGGCGAGCACCATCGTGCGCAACCGCGCGGCGCTCATGTCCCTCTACGGTTACGCCGCCGATCACGATGCGGTGTCGTCGAACCCGGTCCCGACCGGCAACATCAACGTGACGCGTGGCCAGGTCCTGGCTGACGTGAATTGGCTTACGCGACGTGCGTACCAGCGCTGGCGAAGCGAGGCACTGCTCGGGGTGGGTGCCGCCCGGGCCGAGAGCATGGTCATGAGGGACCGCAATGCCGCCTACGCGGACCTTCTCTACAGCAGCGGGATGCGTCGCTCCGAAGCGGCGGGATTGCTCCTCGTTGAAGTTCCCACAGCGCAGATCACGAGTCGTCTCTTCAAGGGGCGGGTCCCCGGAGCCCTTTCGAAGAACAGCCCCGAGCGTGGCCGGATCTTCTACCTCGGCCGAGAAGTGCTGGCGACAATCAACGAGTACGTGTCCCAGATGCGCGTATTGGACGAGGCCGCTGGCCTGGCGTCCGGCGTCTACGAGGAGGTCCCCAATGCGCTGATCGTGCAGAGGGTATCCCGCCGGAATGGGCTCGCGACCAAAGTCACCGTGGACGACACCGAGAGCGGCGAGACCGTCCAATTCAACCTCGATGAGTTGGATTGGTCGCATCGGGCTCGGACGTTCGGTCTCGATTCGGAGGGGCGTCGACGTCCGCTGGCACTGTGGCTCGGACAGCACGGCCGTCCGCTCCAGCCCACGTCGTGGAATGACGTCTTCAGTGAGGCATCCGACCGGATGGCGGCCTCGTCCCGGGTGTCGCACGGTTCCCTGCAGATCGACGATGACGACTCGATCTACGTCCATCCACACATGCTGCGACATTCCTTCGCGCTTCACGTCTTCGCGCTGTCCGCGATGATGTCGTTGCGGCAGCAAGATCGAGTGAGTCAGGCGGGCCTCCGGAGCCTCATCGAGGAAGGCAATATCTGGCTGCGCGTGCAGAACCTCCTCGGGCACAAGAACCTACAGGTGACCAGAGACCACTACTTAGCACCAGTACTGGCTCTTGAATGGGACTGGTTCCTCGCGGCGACGGAGCAAGCCCCCACTCAACTGGACGAGGCCCTAGCGCTTATCGCTCAATCAGATGAGCGCGTCATCGACAGCCCGATCGGAGTCGGCAGTTGATCTGTTCATTCGATGGCCCGCTCACCTTGCGCCTTGCCGAATACCGCCGGCCAACCCACGATTTCGTGCTGCGCTTCGACACCCTGGATTGCGGTCCTGAGTTCCAGCGAGTGTTGGCCGTGCGTTTCAGCGAACTCGTCTCTGGCGATGGCACTTGGAACTCTAAGGCAACCGTCGAACTTGGGTTCCGCGCTGTCAAGGCGCTCCTACGCACGGTCCCCCTCGACCGGCCATCGGATCTGCAGGCTTCCCAGTGGAACTCATTTCTTCTGTCTATGAGTCCGTCGGTGCGTTCAGCCTACGGGCAGTCGGTGAAGGCCGTCCTCCGAGTTCTTCCGGGCATCACCGAGAGCGCCCTCCACGCCATCGAAACAGGATACGTCGGAAGATCTCCTGCTGAGGTCAGCGGTATCGTTCTCAGCGACGCCCAGATCGAGACTCTGCGCGCCACCTGCTTCGAAACCCTGCGGGCGGCCAAGGCCCGTGTTACCGCGTCATGGATGCTCGTCGACGACTTCCGTGCCGGACGCATCACACCGGATTCAGATGACTACCTTTACGCCCAGACTCTCGACGAGATCGCCCGGACCGGCGATATTGCCCGCCGCTACCCTTCGTCGCCTAGTCTTCGTGTGATTCCACCGACTGTGCTCAAGCGGCTGAATGGCAGCGCCACCAAACGAACGCCGTACCTGGCCTACAAAGCGCTGTATCTCACCGCAGGCGAGGGTGCCGCCGCGGTCATGGGCTTGACGATCACCTGTGGATGGAACCTCAGCGTGGCCCTGAATCTCACCACATCCGACATCAGTCGAGTCGACGCCCGTGATGGCAGCGAGCCGGTGCATCTCCGCGTCACCCTCACAAAACCCCGCCGCGGTGCCGTGAGCACTTGGTCCGAGACCTACTTCGACAACGGCGCCCGGTCTAAGGCGAGAATGATCATGATGCTGCTCGAGGCGACCGAAGGCGCACGGCGCACCTTGGCCTCCGTGGGGCACCCGACCGATGCGGTTCTAGTGGTCTTATCTGGCGGCCTCAACTCAGGACGGCAGACACCATCCGGCATCCCACTATTCACCCTCGCTGACGTACATTTGCGAACCGTTTTGGCCCATCTTGCCGGCTGGCGCAAGGACCACCCTGAACTTGACTTCGCCACAGCAAGGGCACTCCGCCACTATTTCGTGACCCAGGTCCATCCGCAAGGCCACACCGCCGCGACCAACACCGAATATGCCCTGCAGGACCCCCGAGTCCGTCAAGACGCACAGGAAGCTATCGCCGCCGGGCTCGAGGCCGCACTCGATGACGTGCAGGCACGTGTCACGTCCCGAGACTTCGCCACCGCCGCCGAAGCCCCGATCGCCGCCAACCTCGGTGTGCTCGATGCCCTCAATGCCGGCCATCGGGACACCGTCGCGGCAGCCTGCCAGGACCCCACATCGAACCCGGCGACGGGATCGCCATGTGAGGCGTCGTTTCTCACCTGCTTCGCCTGCAAAAATGCAGTCATACTCCGGCGCCACCTCCCTCGGGTCGTGGCTCTGCTCGATCATTTCGAGCTCCTCCGTGCGACGACGGATGAGCACACATGGTCAACCCGCTATCAGGCTCACTACGCCAGAATACGAAGCCTGACCAGCCCCGGACCCTACTTCTCCCCAGACGATCTCAAGCGGGCACGCGACACGGTCACCGCGGGTGACCGGAACGCCGTCGAACGACTAATGAGACGAGAGTGGGACACTCGATGACTCAGAGAAACGCGATGACCACCGGCCTGTCGAACAATCCGTCTGCGACCTTCCCCGACCGCGGCTCACGCGCGGTCGTGCCGTCCTCCTCCGCCCGCGTGTTTGCCACCCACGAACGCCGCAGCGACGTTACAGACCAGCCGATAACCGTATTCGCGGACGATGTGTGGCCGCTGCACCACATCGATCACGCGGACCACCTGGCATCGATGAATCTCAACTTCAATACGGTTCCCGAGCCGTTCAGGAACGCCACGAAGATATATATCTTCAACATCCTCAATACCCCCATGCTCCGCGCTAGCGCCAAGATTCGCCGGCGGATGATTTCGCCAGGATCAGTGCAGGCTGCCTACTACCGGCTCTGCGCTCTCACCCAATGGCTGTCGGCACGCGGGTACGAGCAGTTCGCCGAGATCACCACGGAAACCTGGGAGGAGTACGCGGCGGAGATCGCAGACTCGTCTTCCGGCCGCAGTTTCAAGGGCGCCATCCTCAGCTTCCTGTGCCGCATCTGGGTGCACAACATAGACCATCCCGGCCCGCTCCACCTGGTCCAACCACCGTGGTTCGACCGCGATCTCACAAACTGGATAGGCGACACCCGAGGCCAATACGAGAACCGAACCGAGCCCATCCCGCCGGACGTGATGGCCGATCTCCTGCACGCGAGCATGGCTCTCGTCGATGAGTACCTCAGTGGGGCCCTCGACTTGGGAAGCCAATCTGCCCGATGGAAGGCCCGACGTTGGGCGCAGGACAACGACCTGTCCGTCCCCGCTGGCAAGGGACAGGCCGTTACTCCGGAGCAATTCGCGGCCTTCAAGCAAGCTACCAATTATGTGCGGGCGTTCGACATCGGCGACGTGCGCACATCTGCGATGCTCATTGTCGGCTATCTGACCGGCATGCGCCCCAGCGAGTTATTGCACCTCGGACACGACTGCCTGGAAAGCACGGGCCCCCTCGAAGACGACCTGTCGAGCACCGCCAGCAGATACCGAATCTGGGGACGCACCTTCAAGAATGTGCTCGATGAGGACGGGCAGGCTGCCACCGCCGGTCGGCGGAGACAACAGCCCTGGATCACCATCGAGCCGGCCGCCCGCGCTATCGAAGCACTACAACTGATCAACCCCAACAGCGAGTACCTATTCGCGGTGGTCAAGCGAACACCAGACTGTGAGAGATCACGACGCGGCGCTCTGATTTCGACGACCATGGCCTCTGCTGGAATCAAGAGGTTGATCACGAAGTGGAACCAGCACGCCCACCGTGGCGACCGCTTGCCCATCCGATTGAAGGCGAGTAGCGAAGGAGCCGTGAATAGAGGCTCTTCCTTGGTATTCGACGACATCGAGAACGATGAAGTCGTCTCATTGAGCAGGCTTCGCCGCACCCTGGCCTGGCATATCGCAAACCAACCCGGTGGTGAAATCGCCCTCGGCATCCAGTACGGCCACCTTAGCTCCGTCACATCACTGGGCTACGCAGGACGTGCCGAATCAGGCTTCCCGGACGAGGTCGAATTCGATCGGCTGATGTCCAACTGGGACCGCCTTCAAGACCTGACGGAGGCATGGAGCCATGACGAGCAGATCAGCGGCCCCGCCGCAGACCGCCTTGCCGACGGGCTCAGCAGCTTCCAGGAACAGTTTGCCGGACAGGTTCGCAGCGAAGCCGAACTCAAGCGGTTCCGAAACAGCCGTCTGCACTTGATCTACGACAACCCGAACGCGCACGTCGTCTGCATCTACAACCCGAGCACGGCTGCGTGCCAGGTCGATCGCCCGCCCAAGGATGACGCCACGCAAACGCCCGATCTGACAAATTGTCAAAGCAACTGCCCCAACATCGCCATGCTCGATCAGCACGTCTCAGCGAAGGCAAGAGAGCGCGATGACCTGCTCGCTGAGGCCGAGTCTCTGCCCGAGCCACTTGCCATGCGCAATCGACAACGGGCAGAACTCCTGACGCGCCAGATCGGCAGACACCCTGGGAGGGAGGGGGAAGCCACGTGACCCGACGCGGGGATGACGCAGCTGAACGGGACGCACTGATCGCTGCGCTCGGACGACTGCTCGATGGCCAAGCGAAGAACAGTTCGGGAAAGCTCAGCGCCAAGGCCCTTGCGGAGGAAGCGGGTCTGGCGAGAACTTCCCTCACACACAAGCACACCGACATTCGTGATCTGGTCGCCCAGATCTCGAAGCAGATCGCTCCAGTGTCCGCAGCTCAGCAGACAGAGGAGACCTCCGCTGTCGCAAAACTTCGCCAAGATCTGGCTGCAGAGAGGGAGCTCAACGGCATATTGAGCACCCAACTCGCCGCCGCACTTCTCCGGCTGGAGCAGCTACCCGACCGCCATTTACGCCCCTTACGTGGCAGGGATGGAACTTAGCGCCAGGTTCCCGACACCCGGTGCAGTTCATTCGCGCGGGCGTCTCGGGTTCGTCCCGCACTCGACACGAGCAGGGCCACGCGAAATACTGCAGCAAGCAGGTGATGGGACTCGCCTCTGCCGCCGTAGCTCCCGCTGATAGTTCCTGGCCTGCGGCCAGGCGACTGCTATGGGCTCCGGCAACGACGTTGCCCTATTCGAGACGATGTTCTGGCTGCCGCCTGGCGGCACCGGAAACAGCATCGCCGCCGCATCATGGGCCGAATCGGCTGACCTACACGGCGACCAGGTCGGCATCGTGCTCGCAGCGCTGGCAGACGCCGACGTCGCCAGATACGCTGTTGGTTCACTTCGACGCGGCGGTTTGAAGCCAGGTCGCCCACCGAATCGGGCACATTCGTACCACCTGAAAAGTGCCGCTACCCATAACGGGTGCCGCAGGACGGCCCGATTGTCAGCGCACATAGCAAGGGGCAGGATCTAGGTATGAAGGTGGAGATTCTGTATTTCGATGGCTGCCCGAACTGGCAGGACGCGGCCGACCGGGTCCAGGCGGCGGCTGACACGGTCGGGTTGTCCGATGTGACGATCGGCTATCGGCGGATCGAGACAGAGGAGGAGGCTGCGGCGCTGCCGTTCGCCGGTTCCCCAACGATCCTGATCGATGGCACGGACGCATTCGCTGGGGCGCCGGCGGTGACCGAGTTCGCGTGCCGCGTCTACCCGACGGGGACCGGACTGGCCGGATCGCCCACCGTCGAGCAGCTGGCCCAGGTCCTGCGGAGCCGAATCTAGCTCGCAGAGTGTGAGAGCCCCCTGCCTTGGCGGGCGACGGTTCCCGTGAAGATACCCGCTAGGGCGACTGCGCCAGGATCACTGCCATCTCGGCCGAGAGGGGCATCGTCGTCATGAGCCCGGCACGGGTACGGCCGGTGTTGCCCTCGGGGTAGCGGCCGAGGGCCGAGCCGGGTGCGGCGACGACGATGCGAACGATCTTGGCCAACGAGTTGTCCTCGGCACCTGCCGTGACCTCAACCTCTAGGGCACCTGTGCCGTTGATCGATCCGGCGAACACCTCGGCCCCTGGCCCGGCCTCGACAGGCATCGACTCGCCTGTGATCGCCGAGGTGTCCAGGGCAGTGCGCCCGCTGCGGATGATGCCGTCGGTGGCGAGTCGCTCGCCGGGCTTGACGATCATCGTTTCCCCAAGCCACAGCTGCGCCGGGGCGACGGTCTGCTCGCGGCCGCCCCGCCGCACGGTGGCGGTGTCCGGGACGAGGGAGAGTAGGGCGCGCAGGCCGCGGCGGGTGCGGGCGACGGCATATTCCTCGAGGCCCTCGCTGATGGTGAACAGGAACGCGAGCATCGCGGCCTCGCCGACGGCGCCGAGCAGCACCGCGCCGACGGCAGCGATCGTCATCAGTGTGCCGACGCCGATCTTGCCCTTGGCCAGGCGTCTGAGTGTCGAAGGGACAAAGGTGTAGCCGGCGATCAGCAGCACTGCGGCCTGCAGGGTCAGCTCGGCCGCGGGCGGCCCGCCAGCCCAGGCGACGGCGTACCCGGCCACCAGCAGCACCCCGGCGATCACCGCGGCACGGATCTCGGTGACCTGCCAGAACCTCGCCGGCTCCTGCGCCTGGTCGGCACCGGGTTCGTCGGGGCCGCAGCCGCAGGCGTCGCTCACGACTGCTCTCCGGTATCGGTGCCGTAGTTCAGGCATAGCGCGACCGCGTTCCCCGTGGCGGCCAGCAGAGTCTCGGCGGAGGCGAGCAGGTCCATCAGCTCCGGGCGAGCGAGGGAGTAGAACACCTGCCGCCCTTGCGGCCGGCCCTCGACAAGGTGGCAGTCGCGCAGGCACGCCACGTGCGCCGATACCGTGGACTGGGCCAGTCCGAGTTCGCCCACCAGGTCCGCCACTCGGGCCTCCCCGTCGGCAAGACGGCGCACGATCGCGAGCCGTGTGCCGTCGGAGAGGCTGTGGAACAGCGCCACCGCGGCGTCGAGTTCGGTCCCCGCGCTTACCGCGGTTGGGCAACCGCCAATGTCTTTGATCGTCATAATGCGATGATAGTCATATGTAGCGATGATTGATACGTCGGGCCGCACCCGGGGGGCTACGGAGGCCGCCGGCGACCAATTGTCCTCGGTGCCCCCGTGGGCCGGCACCGCTCTACAAAAATCGAGAAACCACACCGAAGACGCGTTAGTAGAGATCCGCCCCCCATCTAGGGCGTGTCTCCCAATCGGCGTAGCCAGGTGAGAATTGCGCAGAGGGTGACGGCGGCGCGGTAGGTGATCGCGAGTTTGTCGTAGCGGGTGGCCAGCGCTCGCCATTGCTTGGCCAGAGC
>NZ_JAHUTG010000036.1:0-30726 GCF_020889545.1 Rhodococcus sp. I2R | reverse complement strand
GGGTTAGGAGTCACACAATCACTCCAGGTTGAAATAGTGCTCACCCACCAGCGGCTCGGTGACCAGCGTTCTCCGGTTGCACCAGCTCCAGCCGAAGACTCGCCGATCAAGTCCCATTAGGTTGACCTTGTCAACCCCGACAGGTTCAACCATCAAGATCTCCGAGCTTCGTGTGATTTGTATTCTGGCGACGAAAGAGTATCCGCTACCAACGACACGGTTGAGGCGCGTTCGGTTCGGGTCCTGCGGCAGCGGCTGATCGACGCATCGCAGCAGCCGACAAGGTGTTCGCGGGCAAGACCGGGACGGCATCCTCACCGACGAGGAATTCATGGCGAAGAAATCAGGAATTCTCGACAGACTGTGACGACAGTCCGTTCGCCGCACGACCCGTCGACGCCGGTCATTACCCCGCGCGCCAGCCGTCCCCACGCTAAACCCCACCGAGTGTGACGGTCCCTATTCCGACAGTGCCGGGCACCAGCACGGTGGCCACCGTCGACCCGATTACCAATGAAGGAAGAATGCTCTCATGGTTGAGTTGGCGAAGGGTGCGAACGCCGCGATAGTCGGCGCCGAGATTCGAGTGCGGTTCTTGACTGCATTGCCCACCGACAGTACCGACCTGTACACGCTGCTCTTGGACGACAGTCGGTCGGTCCGTTCCGACGACGACCTGATCTTCTATAACAACCCCTGCCCAAAGCAGGCACCAATTCGGCTGGTGGACAACGACGCTGTGGTTATCTCGCTCAGTGATGTTGCACCGTCCGTCGAGAACATTCTCGTCGCGGCCGCACTCGACGACGATGTGTCCGGCAGCTTCTTAACTCACGGAGGCGGTGTCGTTCATATCGACATCGACGGACACCCGTTCGCCACTCACGCACTGACGGGTCTGAGCAACGAACGGTGCGTCATCCTCGTCGAGCTGTACAGACGCGCAGGGAAGTGGAAGGTCCGCGCGGTCTCGCAAGGATGGGCGGACGGTGTCGCCGGACTCGTCTCCACGCACGGCATCCACGTCGTCGACCAGGTCGAAGCGGTCCCGGCACCTTCCGGTGCCGCCGACACCCCACGACGAAATGCGCCAGCGTCGACCCCGCCAGCGGCGCAACCAGATCCGGTCGCCCCCTCCGCGTGGGACGGAGCCGGCGTCGAAGAGTTGATCGGTGCGGTGCGCGCTGGCGTGGCTTCTCGCAGGCCGCAGCAACGGCGACCGGTGCGCCTGCCATGGACGCGCCCGCGGCCGCAGTCGGCAACGATCACCGCCTACCGCAATCAGCGCCGGGCTGAAGCGGCGACGCTCACCGACGAACTCCGGCACTCGCACAGTGCCATCGACTCCGTCATGAGGACTGTTCCGAACCCTGCGTTGGACAGCACATCGCTGCTCGGTGTCGCCGCCCTGTCGATGCGCACGAATGAGCCCGCCTGGCGTCGATACTTGGGCCGAACCACAGCACCGACAGTGACCGACGCACCGTCCGCCGTCTTCGCGCCCGTACTGGACGCACTCCGTCGACAGGCATCAAGGCTGAATCACACCCTAGCTGTGCAGGAATGGCTGCGCCTCTGTCTGGCGGCGGCGGACCTGCAACCGACCTTCGGTCACGCCGAACAGTGGTCAGTACAACCCACCGGCAACAAGATCGTGATCGATGTAGCCGTGCCCGACAGGTCATCAGTGCAGCCGTTCGACAAATACCGATACGTGGCCGCCACCGACCGGATGGAAACGACCAACCTCCCGCCGAAGGAGCTGTCGAGGCTCACAACAGTCTTGTTCGCTGCATCCGCGCTCTCGCACGCTCATATTGCTGCATGTGCGACGAGCGTGGCAGGCCTACCCGCCGATGTCGTCATTGCCGTCAACTGCTGGGAGTGGTCGGTCGATCCGGCGTTCGGAGTGTCCCGCAGGGTATGTCGGTCGACGCTCGTCACTTCGCCAATGCAGCTCGGGCATATGGACATACGCAACGTCGACCCGGTGGCCAGCGTGCGCGCACAAGGCGGCGACACCAGCGACTACTCGGCCGTGACACCGCTGTCCTCGCACACCTCAGCAGGTGGACCCGCCGGGCGCAGAGTGGACCTCCGCACGATCGACCCGTGGGAATTCGAAGGCCTGGTGGCGCGACTGGTAGAAGCGATGGGCTACGTGGTGTCCGAAACCCCGCGCAGCGGCGACGGCGGAGTCGACCTGTACGTCGAAAGCAACGATCCCATCGTCGGTGGACGGGTCGTAGTGTCGGTGAAACGATTCTCCGGACAAGTAGGACCAGACCACGTCCGCGCCCTCGACAGCGTCGTCCGCCAACAAGGTGCAATCAAGGGAATCTCATCACGACGTCGAACTTCGGCCCGGCGTCGTACAGCATCATTCAGAACAAGCCCCTGCAACTCGTGGACGGAGAACAGCTCAGGTCCTGGCTGCAGAGCTATCTACAAATTGCCACCTGACGACGACTTGGTACGGACCGCGACCGACACCGGTACACGAACGAGAGTCACCTGTGGGTGAGACGCCTTTGACTACGCGGCGTGTAATGCCGAGTGAGGGCTATCGCTCGGGGCGGTGGTCCCGTGGAAGTTGCAGGGGCGTCAGCCATGGTTTTCGCAAATACCGCCATGGTAAGACCATCGGCACCGAAAAGAGACCTGCCCAATTTGCAGAGCCACAAGTTGAGCAGTTTCGACAAGCAGAATTGAGCACTCAAGATGAGCGCCGTCAACGTCTCGTCTCAAAGCTGAACGCAATCCACGCGTGTGTCGGCACGGCCACTTCCTGACACCGAGGAATACATACCGCCGCGCCCGCGCTGGGACCGGGTGCCGACGATGTATACGAATGAAGTCGATGACGAAATAGGACTCCCGCCCGAGCGATTCGCCTGACAGCGGTGCGAGACTTGTTGTCGTATCGTATGGTTTGGTTGCCGCGTCGTCGAAAATGATTGCCGCGTGCTGTTTTGCCGATCGGCCTGGCAACGAATCCGTGGAGGACCGCTGAACCGCAGGAAGAGATCACGGAAGAGCCAGGAATCGAGCCTCCCTCTCGTACGCAGGATAGCGTCGAACGACCTCGAAGCGCTCTGGACGGTCGTGTTTGCTGCGGGCGCATCGCCGGGACCGCGAGAGCATTGGCTTGCGGTAGGTGCCATCGCGAATGCAACGTTGACTAATGGGACTGTTGGAGGGAGCAACACCACAGCCGCCGAATTCGCTGGCCTGATTAGGTCGGCCGAGCGGGAGCATAGAAGCATCGGCGTGATGCAGGATTTCACGCCCCCGGACCCCCGCGACCGGATCGTGGTGCGGCTTTCGAATCACCTCGTACGACTCTTCCCTGGATCCGTAGAACGTCCTGTCGCTGACGTGGAGCGAGCGCTGTTGGTCGCCGCAGCGATCGATGATCTGATTGCCCAGCGAATGGGGTTCGGTATCGAGGACTATATGACCGTGGTTCTGCGCTACGTCGATTGGGCTCTGGTCGTACTATCTCCGACATGGCCCGAGGTTAAAGACGAGGAGTCGAGTGCGTTGACTCAACATGAGGTCGACGCTGCGAGACAGGTCATGCTGGGTGGGACTCCCGAACATCTAGTCCACGATGACCGCGCCCAACGCGCTCTGAAATGGGCAACTTCGAGCCTGGACTCTCTTCCGCACGACCCAGGCGACCCACAGAGTCAATTTCACGAGTTCGTACGGGTGGAGTCGAACACGTGCGCCGAGGCTCGCTGGCTACCGTTAGCATTCCTGCCCGAAGCGCTGACGCTGGGAGTCACGAAACTGGCCTCTTACCTTGCCGATTCAGCTGAGGCGAACGAGAAGTGGGCGCAAGTCTCAGCAGCTCGCGTACGAAGAGCCCTGTGGAAATTTTGCACCAAGATCCTAGGTCCACAGGACATCGACAACCTTCCAACAGTCTCACCCGAGAATGTCGTCCAATGGATTTCGATAGCAAACGACGACACCGCGATTGCCGTTCAAATCACCTCACTACTCGAAATAGTTCCTTTTCCTAGCGGAGTGCCGTGGGCGGCGGCGGAGGCTGCGCACCAGCCCACCGGCGAAACTTCCGGCCAAGGGAGTCCGATTCGAATGCCTGGCGCAACCGTCACACTAGACAGAAGCGTCCACGTCGTGCCACTGATGGTGGTCGCTACGCCTAGTCACATCGCTGTGCCTCAAATCGACCGAATGGCGTCGATGTCCTTGGATGACCTGACCTGGATCTCGTCCACCGCCGATTCGGAGACCGACCTCTTCGAATTCTGCAGGGATCTCTCACGGCCCGATGCGCCTCGATATATGGGCTGGGAAACCATCAATGTGTGGGAATGGTGGAAATCGAACGGAAAAACGATCTTTTCAGGAGGATCGATTCCGACCTTCATGACGATTGAGCCGCACATGGGAAGCGCGGAGTGGGCACGAGCGCAACGGCTCTCAGGTGCAGAGGAGGCACTATTCGAGCTCGGGTTGCCTCCACTTCGTGACTTCGACGGAGTCGACCATTCGGAGTCAGGCCCGCCCACCCCATTTCGCTTCACCTCGATCCGAGGTAACGAGATTCCGGTTGCAAACAGCAGAGGCGAACCCGACCAGGTGGGTGATGGCGAGACTGTCGAGCAATGGAACGGAGTCCATCCTTTCCCAGGCATGGAAGGTTGGACCCTGTACACCGGTCACCCGTCCGTGGCGATCGAGGCGGTTGGCTCGATGGGGCCGGCAGATGAATTCGAGTTCATGAATCGATTGAGCGGTGCCTTTGCATTCGGTTTCGGGCAGGTTGCCGAGGCATGGGCAGACGTGCACGTTGGCACCGGTATTCGAGGCTACGTTGTCGAGTTGACCTCCACGTCGCGCGTGGGGGCAGACGTCTTGTCGGTCGTCGACGTCGCTGGGGACGCCACGAAGCCCGGTGTGCAACGAGTTCGATTGGCGGTGAGAGCACTACATGATCGCTTCGATGACCACCCGTCTACCGACTCTCTTAAGATTGCGATGGCTGAGGTAGTTCGAGTAGTCCTTGGTCGCTGCGGGATCAGGGGTAGCGGGGTCGATCGGGTGTACCGCGACTGGTGCGAGGCAACTCCGACGCTCACGATCCGAGCTCTGGCCGTTCCCACGATCAACAACCGGCTGCCGGATCCCGTTGAACTCGATCGCGCATTCCTCTCCGAAATGGACCGGACCGTTGCTATTGCGGTGAAGGACAAGGGCATTGAGCCCGGGAAATACGAATTGGGCGACGCGCAGCAACTAGACCGCGATACTCTGGCACCAATTGCTCTTGACGTGCTGACGCGCCGTTTGGTCCGCCATGACGCGGACGACCTAATTCGGTTCGGGATGGAACAGCTCGAACGCGTGCTGAGCCGGCGCGACAGACAGCTACGCGATGTGCTTGAGTCTGCCCGGTATCTGACTCTGGATTGGAATCCCCGGCACCGGTACACCGAGCTCCAAAATGAGCACTTGCTGCTGCGCAGATCCATCGAATCTGTCCTTGAGGCAGCGATGCGTTCTGCAGCGTCGGGTGTGGAGCCCGTCGGGGAGAGAGCGTGGGCGGAATCGATTGCGGCGGGCTACTCCTACCTCGCTGCGACAGATCGCAGCGAACGCGTTCACTATCAGGTCACGCCGACAAGAATCTCTGTCAGCGAGATGTTCGAGATACAAGCAGAGGCAGCATCTTCCAGTCCGTCCGGTCAGGTGTCGTTCGACGTCGACCTAACCGAGTTTGCGCGTGCAAAGTCGGCCGAAAACTTCGGTGACGATGCTGCGGATGGGCATGATGCCGAGCTCGATCTGAACCCAGACCACAGCGGAGTGCGTTCCGCAATGTCGAGTTCGCGGGAAACAGAAGACGAGGAACCCGCGCCGACTTCGCCCGTCGACGCTGGTATCGATGAGGCCATGTTGACCACGTCGGGCGTGTCCGGGATGGACATCTTCACGATTCTATTCGCGCTGGCGTCCTGGCCGCCCAGTGGCTCAGAGGGGAATATCATATCGGCGTCCAAGACAGAGGTAGTCCAGCATATTGTCGACAACACGGTTCTGGGTGAAGATTCGACTTCAGGTCCGCGGGTCGAGGCAGGTGTCGATTCGTTGACTTCGACCTGGGCAGATATGCAAAACGAGGACTGGAAGCCATGGCAGACCAAGAGCAGGCGGCGGCGTGTATCCGTTCGTCCACTTGTGTCTTTGAGAGACGGAACGCTGATCGTAGCCCCGCATTACTGTTTCGCGAGTCTGTCGATCTATCAGCGCTACCTGTCTCAGGGCCAGCTTCCGTGGAGTCAGCCCGAACCTCCGCAGCTGTTGAAGGCTGCACTAGAGCGTTTTCGTGACAGCAAGAACCGGGAACTGGAGGACACGGTTGCCTCAGTGCTGAGATCGAATGGTTGGACGGTCATCGAGCGGATCAAGGTTGGCGGCCACCGCCGTCTCGGGATCCCGGTAGTAAGCACCGAGATCGACATCGTCGCTGGTAGGTCCGACTCCAATCGGATTTTCGTGCTGGAGGTCAAGGACCCCGCTGACGTCTATTCTCCGTCGGAGATGGCACGTCAGCTGAAGGAATTCTTCGAAGATCGGGGTCGGAAGCTCTGCTACGCTACGCAACTCGGGCGTAAGTACGACGAACTTCGGCCGTATCCAGATGAGTTGGCGTCAGCCCTCGGTATATCGGCAAGAACTCGAACCGTTGAGGCATTGTTTGTGACGCGACATCCAATTTGTGCTGCGTTCGTGGGATCTTCTTTCGCGTTTGTTACGTTGAAAGACGTCGTAGCAACACTCGGCGATTCGCGCGCGTAGAGACATCGAAGTTTTCGAAAGCGTGCATACCGAAGGTTCATATTGGCGGAGCTCGCCGATGCTCAGAGGATGCGAACGACGTTGGCGTGGGTGCAGAATCGCTTGGGAACAGCAGTTAACCCAATGAGCTGGACTCGGTCGCCGCGCATTTCGATATCGCGCATGCCAGGTCGAGAGGGACCACCTGATTCCTCACCTGCTCGACTATCCGAGTGCGTACTTGCTGGACTACGTTAAATCGTTGCGTCTGGTCAGGATCAGGAGACCACCTGTGAGGCCGTGACAGACG
Source organism: Rhodococcus sp. I2R (assembly GCF_020889545.1). Lineage (NCBI taxonomy): Bacteria > Bacillati > Actinomycetota > Actinomycetes > Mycobacteriales > Nocardiaceae > Rhodococcus > Rhodococcus sp. I2R. The sequence goes on along the minus strand of NZ_JAHUTG010000036.1, from coordinate 23,603 downwards.
TTCATCAATGAGCTCCAAGATTTACGAATCATGTTGACTCCCTTCGTCGATTTCGCTTCGCTGGACGGTTCACAGGCTACGACCCTGGAAAAGGTTGTCTCCAGAAGAGGAAATGCAACTAGGACTAGAAGAACGCTGCACGCTGCCACGACCTGAAGCACCGAATCGAACGGCACACCAGACCCGTACCACACGCAACGAGTTGAAGTATTCTGTTGTGTCCATCAGGCTAAAATTCGCGGTCATTCTTGGTCCCCGGAGCGTGCAGCTTCCGAGGTGAAGAGACGATATCACATTCCGCGGTGCTCGAATTGTTGACGAACGACGCTGCTAATTCACCGGTGAGTTACGCGTGGATGCAGGTGGATGCACTCGGACTGTGCGGGAGGTTGCCGGGCCGGATTGCAGTGTCGGTTTTGAAGGCCTGAACCCTACGTATTTGGTACTCGACGGAGGTGCGCGTGACTTCGGGTGATGTTCGACGCCGTCAGACCGGGTTACCTCCAGAGTTTGCTCGCCTTCCGATGCGGATGGTGCGGGCCGCGACGGCCGCGCGGGTGTACCCGCACCGGCGGGCCGAGTTCGCGCGGCTTACGGACTCGGGTCTGCTACATCGCTTGGCGCCGGGCTTCTACGTGGCGGTGCCAGACGACCGGGTCGGAGCCGACGGGATGTCCGCCCTGGAGGCAGCATTAGCCGGTACCGCTGGTAGGAACCGCTCCGTCCTGAGCTTCACCTCTGGCCCACACACGTACACCTCGGTGTCGTCGGGGGCTCCCACGGACGTTCTTGTGCGCCCGCCGTAGAGGTGGGTCCACTCGACGCCCATCGGATTCGCCTGCGCCATCATCGGACCCAAGGGAGTGATACCGATTCCAGCCGTGGTTGAGACTGCTCGTTCCTCCGTCGCCTCGGCGGGAGGCTCACGTCAAGGTCACGCGAATCGGTAGATACATTTTAGCTGTTGAAAGGAAGCCAGACCTTCGGGCCCGAACTCTCGTCCGAGTCCGCTCGATTTCACACCGCCGAACGGTGATGTCGGGTCCGGCAGATAGCCGTTGATGCCGACGGAACCCGTTTCGATCTCACGTGCGACATTCAGTGCACGCTCTGGGTCGGATGACCAGATGCTCCCTCCTAGACCGTAATCAGAATCGTTCGCTATGCGGACTGCGTGATCATCCCCGTCATAGGCGATGACCGAGAGAACCGGGCCGAATATCTCCTCGCGGGAGACGGTCGCTGAATTGTCGAGGTCCGCGAACAGGGTCGGCTTGACGAACCATCCTCGGTCCGTGCCTGCGGGTCGACCGGCACCGCCCACGACAACACGCGCGCCCTCGCGCGTGCCGATGTCGATGTAGTGAGAGACCCTTTCCCGTTGCGTCTCGCTTGCCATCGGTCCGATCAGCGTCGCCTCGTCCAGGGAGTCTCCGACGGGTGCGTTGTCGATGAGGGTTGCAAAGGTGTCGACGACTTCGTCGTACCTGCTGCGCGGAGCCGATATTCGAGTGCCCTGGAAACACACCTGACCGTTGTTGGCCAGCGTGGCTGCGAACAACGATTGCCCGACGGTCGCCAAGTTCAGATCGGCGTCATCGAGAATGATGGCAGCCGATCTGCCTCCGAGTTCGAGGGTAACCGGGCGCAGCTGCTCCGCACATGCTGCGGCGACCGCCCTACCACCCCCCGTCGATCCTGTGAAGGCCACCTTGTCGACGTTCGGATGCGATACGAGGTAGGCACCGATGTCCCGTCCGCCCGGGACCATCTACATGACTGCGTCCGGAACGCCTGCGGCTTCGGCGGCCTGCGCCAGGATGTAAGGATCCAGAACGGTCTCGGGGGATGGTTTGATGACGATCGTGCAGCCTGCTGCCAACGCAGGAGCGAGCTTGGTCACCGTCAACGATTGCGGAACGTTCCACGGGACGATCGCTGCGACCACGCCGATCGGACTGCGCCGCACGATGGTTGACCGCATGAACAAACCGTTGCGGATGTCCTCGATAGGCGTAGTGCGTACGAGATTCGCGTAGAACCTCAGCAGAGCCGGTGGAAACGTTGCTTCGAGTTGGCGCGCGATCGCAATCGGCATTCCGTTCTGTTGCGAGATCGCGTACAACATTTCTTCACTGCGTTTGTCGTACTCATCGGCGAATCTGTCGAGAACATCTGCGCGCCGTGCCGGCTCCCAGCTCGACCATCCTTGTGGGTCGTCGAATACCTTGCGCGCCGCAGTCCTGCAGCGGCTGCGGGGTTCATCCTCTACCCATCCACGGCCGGAGCATCAATCGAGTCCCACTCTTTTGACGCCAACCCGTTGGACCGGTAAGACCACTGCGATACACGAGACCGCCTCGTCTGCTGTGTCGCTAAGGCAGGCCAATTCAGTCCAGTCGTCGGACTCTGTACAGTCCGGCTCCGCTGACTGCGATGCTGAATGCGAGCATCAGCCCGGTCTCGATGGCTTGGAATCGCCAGAAGCTGTCCTCGGAGAAGAAGCGAATATCGTAGCGGTCGACGCCCTGATCGCGGAGGCATTCGTCGAATCGGTCTGCGCGCGCACGATATTCGTCCTGACTTCGGACTCTGAGCTGTTCATCCGACTCGCCATCTCGTCTCTTCAGGTAGTCATCCGAATACGGTGTTGCGCAGCCTTCGGTTTCGGGTCTCACGCGGTCGCCCGCGGCATCCACGTAGCCGGCACCGACTACCCACGTTCCGTCGTCGGTGTAGTACGGATTCGGGGAATACTCCGATTCACGGGCCAGGCCGCTGATCGATTCGCTGACAACAATGGGCGTCCCGTAGTGCTCGCGCGCAATCCACGTGAATGCCACTGGAACGAAGAACAGGAAGACGACAAGTGTAGCGAGCATCGACATGACTCCGCTGCGGAACATCAGCGCCAGGGTGCTACCGATCAGCAACATCAGGAGCGTGTATGCGCCGAGAACTACGCCGGCCGTCTCGAAATGCGGAAAGTCGAACCACGAGAAGCTGACCGACGGTCCATACTCGGCGCTCGAGGAATCCCGAGACAGGCCGGTCGCCCAGTGCAGAACCAGGCCGAGGCACGTCATGGCCACCGAGATCGGCAGGAACACCACGACGATGCGCGCGAAGTACCACTGAATTCGACTGCCCGCCTGAGTCAATGAAAGTACATGAGTCCTGGGCTCGACTTCGCGCGCGAATGTAGGGACTCCGACGAACATCCCGAGTAGCAACGGCAGGACCAGCGCGAACAGCGTCGCCAAGGTCAGTGCGGTTTCCGGCCTGCAGGGCCCGACATCGTTCCAACGCGAACACATTCGCGAGAACGACCACGAAATCTGGGGGTAGTCCGGGACGTACATCCCGGCCGTCACCGCGGACACGATCAAGATCGCGATGAACACCAGCGAAACCAGCAGAGGCGTGCGATTCAATCGCCATGCAGACCAGATCACGGGCACAACCGCCGAACCGAGAGCGTCGAAACGCCGGCCAGTACCGCCGCCAGCAGCAGGCATAGTGCCGCTTCGGTGAACTGGAATCGCCAGAGCATGCGGTCCTCGAAGAAGTGGTTGTCGTAGTGATCGGCTCCGAGCGACCGCAAGCAATCCATACGGACCTGGGAACGATTCGCGATGAAGGCGTCCAACCGCAAGTCGAAATCGGCGGTGGTCTCGTCCGGCCGTGGCTCGGGCCACTGGCCGTCATCGAATGGACACGCCCCGGATGGAAGATCGAGGCGTTCGCCGCTGTTATTTGCGTAGTAGGAGTCGACGGGCCAGCTCGGTCGCTCAATCTCGGAGGGGTCCATGGCGTAGGCGACGCTTCGGCCGGACTCGCTTGCATCGAGGGTGAGGTGGCGTACCTCCGGTGTTGCGTAGTGCTCGCGAACGACGGTAGGGAAAGCGACGATGACAGCAACGGTGGCAATGAGAGTGACGATCATTGCGCCGATCGTGTTGCGTAACAACAACGCTGCGGAACTTCCGATGACCAGCCCTAGCGCTGTGTAGCCCGCAGGCACGACACCGATGGTGCCGAACGTCGGGAACTCCAGACGCGAGGTGATGGCGTCGACGAGACTTCCCCCGTACGGGTTCGATCCGAACCGGGACCACAGCACCACGTACCCGAGGACCACCATCGCAAGGACGACAGGGGTGAACACCACCAACACGCGTGTCCAGTACCAGCGCATACGTCCCACTGCCTGAGTCAAACCCAGAACGTGAGTGCCGCGCTCGATGTCCCGCGAGAACACCGTTACCCCGACGAAGACACCGAGCACGACGGGTAGCGCGAGGGTCGCCAGGCTCCCGAGGGTCAGCGCCGTTTCCGTCAGGCATGTCGTGGTGGACAACCCGAAACAATCGAACAGGACGTTGGGCGACCCGATACGGCTGGCGACCGACGTCACTGCTGCGATCGCAACTGCCAGGAATAGCGGTGTCAACACACCCACGAGGATCGTTCCGCGGAACTGTCTCCACGTCACTCGAATCACGACACACTCCTGGCCCTGAGGTGCGCGAGGACGACGTCGTCGAGGGTCGCATCGTCGATCCGCCAACCGGGCGCGACCGCGGGGCGCGTGCCGTGCACGACGAAGGCCGTACCGCTGGGACCGTTGATTTCGGCAATCACCGAACCACCCTGCGCCGCTGCCGCGGGATCGCCGGATCCGGCCATGAGGTAGTGATCATCGGTGATGTCGTCGATCGCTCCGGCCAACCGAATACGGTGCTCCCGCAACAACAAAAGCTGGTCTGCCACTTCGATGAGCTCCGAGAGGACATGCGAGGACAGGACGATGGTCGTGCCATGCTCGGCGGCGTCGCGCATCAAGGTCCGCGCGACATCGCGTCGGGCAACAGGGTCGAGGTCGGCCAGTGGCTCGTCGAGCAACAGCAGCTCCGGTCGCCTGCCGAGAGCAAGGGCGAGCGCGACGCGGGTTCGATGTCCGGGCGAGAGCGATTTGATCTTCGCCGACATCGAAATGTCGGCGGCGTCGACCAACTCGGTGGCGTAATCATGGTTCCACGACGGATTCGTACTCCGCCCGAAATGCAGCATCTCTTTCACGGTGAGGCGCGGGTACAGCGGTTTGTGTTGAGCCAGATAGGACAGCCCCGGGGTGATTCCGCGTTGCCCGACTCGCTGACCGAGAACGATGACCTCACCTCGGTCTGGCCTCAACAGTCCGACCGCAAGGGACATGAGCGTTGATTTGCCCGCGCCGTTCGACCCCACGAGGGCGGTCACCGTGCCACGTTCCACGGAGAACACACAGTCCTGGAGTACTGGGGTTCGGCGGAACGACTTGTCGACGCCTGTCATCGTCAGCACTGTGTCGGTCATGGCTGTTCTCCTTCGTTGTCGTAGCGGGAGTCGAGTGCCGATACGACCAACGCTTCGAGGTCGCCCCTGTCCAGGCCTGCAGAGATGCCGTGATCCAGCCATCGGTTGAGCTCGCGCTGCAACGCCGCCTTTTCCGCCATGCCGGGTTTGGCCAGGGATGCAACGACGAATGTGCCGACACCAGGCTGAGGCGCAACCAGACCCTCACGTTCGAGCTCGCGATACGCCTTCAGGACGGTATTGGGATTGATCGTGAGCATGTCGACAACGTCCTTCGCTGTGGGGAGTTGGTCGCCGACCGCCAGCTCACCGCGGCGGAGTGCCTGCTTGGTCTGCAGGACCAGTTGCACATACGCGGGGATGCCTGAACGCCGATCGATCCGATACGCGATCATCACCCCTCGCATTCAACTAGTGAGTTAGTGGAATAAGTATGACACAGGTTCCTCCGCTACTGTTCCGAGTGCGGTTGAATCATGTGGAGTTTTCACGCGTACACCCCACAGGCGTTCACCTCGGCCGGTAAGGCGCAATTATGTTGCGCACCAGCCGGTTCTGACCAATAGCGGGTAAACCTGCATATCGGGAGTGGTCGTATAGTTCCCCGCCCCAACGCGGGCATACGCTGTCACGGTTTCCTGCGAGCGAAAAAACAGACCATATGGCATCCTGTCAGGATGACCGGGGTAATCCTCAGGTCGAGCCGCCCGAGGCATGGATGCGTGCGCTCGATGCGGTCGCGCGCGATTTGAGGTGCTGTCGGGTGGGACGCGAGGTCACACTGGATCGCCTGGTGTGGGAGTTCGAGATCAACTCCGACTATTATGTAGGTATCGGTTGGGGAAGTGTCGACGGCATCGGCGGGTTCAATCGCGGCGAGGGTATGTCGATGGATGCGTCCTACGCAGACGCGGCCGCGTGGGTTGCGGAGACAGTGCAAACGGACCTGGCTGGGTATGAGTTCGTGCAGTGGCCGAGTAAGGGACGGCATCTGCTGAGTGCACAAGTCAGCGAAACCGGCGCGCAATGGGTCGACCCGCATGATGGGAGCGTCGTCGCCGATATCGGATCTCTTTGCGGAAAATGATAGACGCCACCTCATTCCGCGAAGCGCGTAGCTGACAGATGCACACGCTACGGCCGTCCGACGGTCGTCGACCTACTCGAAACGTGGCCGTATTCCATGGCTATGGTTCGCTCATGCACCAACTCTCCGACGAGTGGGCGCGCACAATCTCGTGGCGGAAAACGAGCGCCAGTGACTGCAGCCAACCTCAACCCACCGCTCCCGGGCACCGTGCATAGGGCCGGCAGGAGGGCTGAGGGCTAGGGCAGACGGAGTCCTCACATAGTCGGACGCTGTCGGAATTCAGATCGCGAAAGTTGAGGGGCTGAGCACATGGAATGGTTCGCATCAGTGTGGGACGCCGCACGTGGACAGAATCGGTCCTTTAGCGGCGACGCACCGAACCGTCAATCGGCGATAGAACAGGTAACCACTGCTGGCCGCTCGCTCGCTCGCCCTCAGCCGGAAACGCTGATCAGCATGCTCGGCAAAGTCCGAATCGACGGGGAGCGGGGTTACTCGGTGCCGTTCGGCGACGAGAACGTGAGCGACGACGAGATGGCCAAAATGATCCAGGCGGCCATCGAGAACGAACGTGATCGATCCCCACGGTCCACGCATGAAACCGTCCCCGTCGCCGCGCATGGTCCCACTCGGTACGACACACCTGCGAGCTCAATATCAGAGCAGTGGTGCCGAATCGAAGCGTGGCTCGGTGAGCATCTCGCATCACCGAGCATCCCAAAGGCGCTGCCGGATGCTGTCAACGAGACGGCCACGCGTACCGAGGTCGACTGGCCCGAAGAGCTTCGTACCTTCTTCACCCTTGTCAACGGATTTCCGGTGGACCAGTGGATCAACTTGTTCCCTGAGCACGAGCTGTTCGATCTCGACCGTGTTCTCGATGAGCGGCAAGTCGAGTTGGAAGTGTGGGCTGAGTTCAGCGGCGACGCAGTTGATCAGCCAGCGGGGGTCGTCGCAGGTACATGGCTACCCGAGTTCATTCCGTTCGCAGGGGTCGACGGAAACTTCTTGTTCGTCGACACCAGGCCAGGACCTCTGTACGGCTGCATCAGCGGGTTCGACAAAACGTTCGCCGACAACTCGGGACCCCAATGGATGTCCCTGAGTGCTCTACTCGCGGACCTCGCAGACGCTCTGGAAGGCGGCGGCGCGTTCGCTGGCGGTTGGAAGGCAGACGTCGTCCACGGCCGATTGACGTGGACGTGGACAGGCTGACAGCGACATTCATCGAGTCCCGCAATCGTGTGGCTGTGGGCCTTGGGCAGGGCACACTCGGTATGGGCGGATACGAGGGGTTCATCGCTACCTTCGGGGATCGCTTCGCAATCTCGGATGAATGACGCCCCCAGGATGACTCGAGGCGTGATCTGTTCCGCCGCTACGATCGGTCCATGACGCAGCTTGCGGACCAGTGGGCGCGACTTCTTTCGTGGTGCGACGCGTATGCGCCCGTCACGGCCGCTGGACTCAACCCACCCGCCGATCTGAGGATTGTTCGAGACGCCGAGAGTGCGACGGGTCGGACATGGACGCCAGAGTTGAGGGAGTGGTTCGCCCTGCACAACGGTAGCGACCAGGGCCGCGCCTTCCCTCAGATTCTGCCGGGTCAAAGGCCGATGACAGTTACGGAGCTCGTCGTCGATTGGCGTAGCCTCGTGGGGATTTGGGCGGACTCCACCACAGCGTTGGAAGAGATCGAAGGTCGGCAGCTGATGGCAGATCCTGCCGGAACGACCGCGTTCACCTACCTTCCCAGCTTCATTCCGATTGCGTCGGACAACACCCGCTGCCGACTTGTCGTCGACACTCGCGACGGGGACGCCGCAGGATGCGTCGCAGGGTTCGCGAGCGATGACGTCGTCGACGAAGGCACCATGCGCTGGCCCTCGATCGGAGCGATGCTGCACGACGTCGCAGACTCCCTCGAGACCAGCGGCCCGTGCAAAGGATGGGTTCCTGTCGTCGAGGGCGGCGAACTCTATTGGGACTTCCCTTAGACCTGCAGCGCAGCCGGTAGCCGGACCATTGCGATTCCGTGGATTTGCGCTCGACGCTGAGGCGGGGTCTGTCCGCACGTGAAGGTTAGGCTGCGGGCATGGCGAGATCAGTGTGGTGGGCTTTGGCCGTGGCCGCTCTGGCATTCACCGCGTGGAACGCGACGTCGCTGACAATGCTCGATGTGTCCATGGCATGCTCGAAGATCGGCGAGAGCAGATCCTATCAATGCGGTGACCGAGCGATCGATGTGCTGGGAGTTTGGCCACTGGTCGGCGTGGGACTCTTAGTGGCGACGCCACCCGCGGTGGCGGCCATCGCCATGCGGAAGTCGGCGTCCTGGCTCGCCGTCGCCGTCCTCCTCGGTCTGTTCGTCGTCGGCGTATTCCGCATCACGACTGACTCATACTTGAATTTGCTTATCTTTGCTCTTCCCATGGCCGTGCTCGGAGCGATTACCGCGACGTTTCAACCCACTGTCCTGCGAAGGGCAACGCCGGCAGGTGGTCCCGGCCAATTGGCGTGAGGACTGTGACGCCGCGATCGGATCTGTAGTGCCATTGGACGGGTACGGTGCGGGTGGAAAGCTGTCGGGTACCAATCGCTCGGACGGGGTGCGTGTTGACAGGTAGCGATGTGGGGACGAGGCGCCGGTGGCTCGGTCTCGGAACCGCACTGGCGGTTGTCCCGTTCCTAGCGCTGTTAGCAGCCATTCGGTATGAGTACTGGCACTATCCGTCACCCGCCGCGAACATCCTCATCGAGTTTGTTCTCTTGTGGGTGGCGATTCTGGGGTTGGCCGGTGTCGGGCTTGTCTGGTTGGTGCGGTTGTACCGCTCCTGGAGGCGCGACCGTCGACTACCCTGGACTGCCGTAATCGCGCCGCTGTTCGTGATGGTAGCGGCGGTGGTGTTCGTGGTGGTCCCTACCCCGGGAAGCAGGGACTTCGAGCGGGCCCACGGGGAGATGGAGAGCCTGGCGCTTTCGATGCTGCAGAACGACGACCGGCGTGTGGGACCGACGGAGGTGGGCGGTGTGCGGTTCTCGACAGTATCGATAGTCGATGATTGCGTGCTCTTCGTCGACAGCAGGCGCGTATCGGTGGTGTACGACAGCGGATGGGTCTACACCGCCCGATGCACTGTCGACCCGGGCGACTTTGCTCGGCTAAATGTGTTGTCCGACAACTGGGCCGAGTTCCAGCAAGGCAACTGACCTCTGGTTGGTCTGGGCGGAGTGCGTGTCCACGCGGCCGACCCCAAGTGGGCCAAGGCTATCCGTTCTGCATTCTCTTGGTGAATCACGTTCTCCACCAGTCCCAGGACTGTTCAACCAAAGATCCCGCGAAAACCAACCGTGAATGGGGACCGATCCACAATGACCCAGGCGTCGACATCCAACTATCAAGATAGGCCGACCTTAGCCAACTTTGCCTGGCTGATCGGATTGCTCCCTGTCGTCTACGCGGGTTCCAGAATCCTTGTTGTTTCTCGGGGAAACACTGAGACAATGCGAGCACTCGTCCAGGACCTCGACGTGACAGCCCTTGTTCTGGCAACGCTCCTCCCTGTTTGGTCAACAGTTGCTCTTTGGTGGTTCATTTCCTGGGCAGCCAATGTCAGCAACAGAAACAAAAAGAAACTAGATATCCGTCCAGGCGCGACATCGGGATATTTATTACTCCCGGCAATAGTCGTCTTAGTTCTGACGCTGGCAACAATGCCAGCCGCGTATCTTATCGGTAATTTCGCATTTCTTTTGGTATTAGTGGTCTGTGGTTCTATTGCGAGGCTGACTGGGAATCAGCGGGTGAAGGCCGCTGCTGCGGCATCTGTAGCGCTTTCTTTGATAGTCGCTCTGACAGGCGTTGTGGTCCTGTTAGTGCTGGGGTTCGGGCAGACTAATTGGCTTCCGAGAGAAAATGTGACAGTGGCGGGGAATCCTCCGACACCTGGGTACGTTGTGTCGTCGGACGTTAGGTGGACACGAATTCTTGATGAGGACGGCACGATCGAGGTGGTGCCGTCAGCGGACGTGACGGCGCGTCAGTCGATCGACGAGCAGGTCACTTGGTCCGACCGTCCGTTACTCGACACGGACACCAACCCCTCGCTCGTCGTCATTACAGTGGTGTTCGCGGGCCTTGTCATTCTCCTGGCCATGGCGTCTGTCGCCGTAATCAGAGAGGTTCAAGCGCAGAGGCGTCCGCGCTCTGGCTAGGTTTGCTGCAAGCTGAGCCGTAACGTCCATCGTCATGGAGGCGAGCGAATGCTCAGGACCAGGCTGCGGCTGTGACGCTGCCTGCGCCCTTGTGCTCGTCCAGGAATCTCGAAGCGCCAGGCAGTAGAATAGGAACGGACTCAAGGAGGTGTCGGATGTCGATACGACGACCGTCGGGTGATCGTGCGCGGGCGATCGATGCCGCTCGCACCAACAGCGCTCTCGAGGGTGCCCGCAGTACCGACGCGACCCGTGCGGACCAGGATGCCTATGTTCGCGGCGAGATCGATATCGCCGAGCTCGGGTACCGGGTGCGCAGCCGGTACAACCTCTCCTGATCCGGGTCGCCTTCCGGTGGATGACGCACTTCCGTGGGATACAGGCGACTACGACCTGAATTGGGTCGGATATTTCATTCCAGGCTCGTCCGTGCTGCGTAACCGCGTGGGAGCAACAACCAGGGAAGCCCTGGCTGCTGCCGAGAACGACCTCGTCGAAGTGCGGGTAGCTGAACTGCGCGACAACCCGAGCGCAATGATGCGAACGTACGATTTGGCTCACTTGCGGGCGTTGCACTGGCATCTGTTTCAGGATGTGTACCTGTGGGCCGGTGAACTGCGGACGGTGGGGATCGAAAAAGAAGACGAGTCGTTTATGACGCCGGGCGACATCGGACGGCCGATCGACTATATCGCTGCGCAAATCGCCGAGACAGAACAGCTTCGTTCGATCTCGAACGCAGACCTACCCGGCCGTCTCGCGGAGATGTACGACTTTATCAATTTTGCCCATCCCTTTCGGGAGGGTAACGGTCGTACACAGAGAGAGTTCTTCGATCAGTTGTTGTCCGAGTCGGGGCGTGGTCTGGCGTGGGATGCGATCGCGCTGACTGAACTGCACCGCGCATGCCATCTTGCGCGGGCAGAGCAGAACCTAGAACCTCTCCGAACGATGTTCGCGAGGATCGTCGACGACGATCCTGCATACCATTTCGGCCCCGATACTTCGTGAACTGCGGTGGCTGCCATCGTTGCCGGAACGTACGCAACGCTGGCCGTGGCGAAGGCCGTTGCGCGGCCAAGTTCTACTCTGCGCGGCGCATCTGCAGCGTATCCTCTTCTCGACGTCGGGGTTCGAGCGATACGAGGGAGCTCATCACTTTGAATCGTGGTGGAGTCGAATGTCCATGGCGGTCCGTTTAGACGATGAGGGACTGTGCAGGACTCATATGGACGGGGATCAGGTCGAAGGAGATCATCGTTTAGTCATCACTTTGGGGCGAACGCGGATGGATTCACTCGGACGCCGGTGGTCACTCGACTTCCCAAACACCCAGCTCAGCTGGCCTGTGATGGACGCGAGTGCATCCACTTGAATTGTTACCTCTTTTACAGCGGGTCCGGGGTTCGAATCCCTGATGGCGCACAACAAGTGCCCCTGAACAGCGTATTTGCTGGTCAGGGGCACTTTTTGTTGTCCGGGTATGTCTGGGCATCCGCAAGCTTCGCGAAAATGGACAACTCCGTGACCTGCGGGTTCTCAAGCGGCGTAGCGCCTTTCGGAGACTTGACTCTTAATCGCAAATACTGAGAGTCAAGTTACGGCAGCCATGCCGCTGACCTGCGATTTATGCGCCGGATTCGCACCGCCGGGAAGCTAATGAACGTCTGTGGATGCTCCAGTCATCACTTACTCATCTTTTTGAGCCCTCAGAACCGAACGCGGCCAGTATCCGTGGGCATTCCGCGGCAGATGCTCGAGCAGTATCGGCATTGAGATGACGGACGAGCATGAGAAAAAATAGGCAATTCATGCGGTGTCCAGACGGTTCTGGTGTTCGGTGGTGCCCACCTCGGGAAGTTCGAGGGTGTTGTTCAGTCCGCAGTCACCACGTGGAAACGGTGACTGCACCGCGCGGCCGACGGCTCGACGAGCTACCTGTCGACAGGTGCCGCCGCGAGAACCGCGGCCAGGCACTGGGCTTCGAAGATCGAGCGGCGAGGTAGCTACCGACCTCCGGGGTCACTGCATAGGTCAGGGGCAGGTCCTGAGCCCAGCGAGGCCGACCGCCGGGATCGAATCGTACTTATTGGGTCGGACCGGCAAGAGGTGCCCTGCTGGTGCACCCCTCGACAGTGACTCCCCGACACAGGGTTTTGGCGATTGACTGGTCGATGTGAGTCGCGCTGGGCGCGAACGATCCGATGTGAGAAGAGGACTGTGTGATGACCGATCAACCCAGGCAGGTAGGAGGTGGGCGGTCGATGTTCGGAGATTTCGCTCCGAAGCTCGCCGAGCTCACCGACGACGTTCTCTTCGCGGACGTGTGGAACAGGCCCGAACTAGTTGCCCGTGACAGGAGTCTGGTGACTGTGGCCGTGCTCGCGGCAGGAGGAGACTCCGCGCAGCTCGAGTTTCATCTCGGCCGCGCGATCGAGAACGGCGTGACGCAGAGCGAACTGATCGAGACGTTGACGCACGTCACGCTCTATGCGGGCTGGCCCAAGGGCATGGCGGCAATGGGCGTCGCCAAGAAACTCTTCGGTGAGACTGCCAGCTCGGACGCGTCCTGAGGTTCAGCCCCTCCCTGGTAGGTATACGACAGAAAGTAGGCCCTCGATGAACATCGAACCCGCAGTTCCCACCACCAAGAACCCCGCCGAGCAGTTCGCCGGCGATGTGTGGCTGGACCCGATCGCGATGCCGCACGAAGCGAATCAGACGATGGTCGTTGCGACGGTTCGATTTGCACCCGGCGCTCGCACGGCCTGGCATTCACACGAGAACGGACAGTACCTGCGCGTCACGCAGGGAATCGCGCGATTCGGAAGCCGCGACGGCACGATCATCGAGGTTCATTCAGGCCAGACCCTCTACACCCCTCCCGGCGAAGAGCATTGGCACGCAGCAGCTCCCGGCGTGTACATGGAGCACATCGCGATGCTTCAGAACGGTGCGGATCCGGCCACCACGACGACGTGGGCCGAGCACGTCACCGATGAGCAGTACGAGGGCCGCTGATCGCAGTGGGCCCCCAACGATCGAGTCGGTCTTGCCGAGGACGTGGGAGATGTTCCCTGACAGGGGATCCCACCTATCCGGTTCGGCCGAATATCTCATGTCTCATCCAACCGAAAACGTAAAGAGGTAAGCACGTGAAGAAACTCTTGATCTCCGGGGTCGCAGCAGTCGGACTGTTGATCACGACCGCCGCCTGCTCGCAAGCATCGGACGAGGCAGGTAGTGACGGCCTGACCGGCGAGTGGCGGATGACCTCGCTCGAGGTCGGAACAGAGGGCGATCTGACGCCCACACCGTATTCGGGGCAGGTCATCTTCACGGACGAGACGATGTCGGTGCAGGCGATGAACCCGGACACGTCCGCGCCGGACACCCCCTTGACGGTCCAGGGATACGAGGCGTACTTCGGTGACCTCACCACCGACGCTGATGCCGGAACCCTCACCGTCACAGTGGAATCGGCGGCAGAGCGCGATTTGATCGGGCAGACGTTCGAGCGGAACTACGAGGTCGACGGTGACACCCTGGTGCTGACACCGAGCGATCCCGCCGAAGGGTTTCGGGTGACCTACGAACGACAGTCGGCGTCGTGACGGCATCGGCCGTGCGGAGCCGAGTCTTTTCCGGTCTGGTCGCGGCGTCCTCGGTTCTCGCGCTGGCGGCCTGTTCCGCCGGGACCGCCTCGGAGTCGACGGCTGAAAGGTCCAGCTCCACCAGCGCGAGCGTCACGAGCCCGAATGTCATTAGTGCGAGTGTCCCCGCCACGGTCGACGCTGCGAACGAGCAGTTCGAGAACGGAGAAGCCATGCAGATCGACATCCAGGTCGGCGAACGGATCGTCGTCGGAACCTTGAACGACACCGCGGCCAGCCGTGACCTCGTGGCCCAACTCCCGCTGACGCTGAATCTGTCCGACCACGGTTCGGTCGAGAAGACCGGGCCGCTGCCGGCAGAGTTGTCGACCGACGGAGCGCCAGGCAGCGCAGACCCGAACCCGGGCGACATCGGCTACTACGCACCGGGAAACGACTTCGTCCTCTACTACGGCGATCAGAGCGAGTTCCCAGGCATCGTCATTCTTGGCAGCATGGACGAAACAGGTTCGGACACTGTCGGTTCCATCGACGGTGATGTGACGGTGACCGTTTCTCGTCCGGAGTAGCTCAATGCTGCGCAGCCGGCACACATATCCCATCGACCAGACGGCTCCATCGGCCCCGATGGGATATGACGCGTCGTGCGGAGGGTGCCCGGAGCTTCGGATCCCCGGAGTATCGAGGCGGTATTCAGCTCCAGTCGAGCAGGAACCGAGCGTTGATTGGCAACCCGTTCTCTACAGACGGTGCGCTGATAATCGCGAATACCGAGGAAAAGTTGCGAGACAAAACCTTTCGCGGACTGTTTTGATCGGGGGAGTGTCGATGATCGTCATCGCCCCGGTAGCGGCCTGGTTTCCCTTCGTTCGGCCCACCTGATCACGGACGGGGCTCCGAGTCCACCGCAACAGGGCCGGAACGCAAGACCACGGAGCACGTACTCGCAGGGCCTCCCTCGCACGCTGACGACGCTCTACCGTCGAGGGTAAGGACGTGGCGCGGTATCTACGAGATGACATGAGCTGTGATCGCGTGCCGTAGTTGTAACGGTAGGACAGAGAGAAGGAATTCGTGTCGCGTGTATTGATCACCGGATCGACCGACGGCATCGGCCGCGCCGCTGCGGAATCGCTGCTCGATGCCGGGCATGAGGTGGTTGTTCACGCCCGCACACGGCAACGGTTGTCTGCGGTGGAGGACCTGACCGCCCGCGGTGCGTTCGGCGTTGTCGGCGACCTCGCTCACTTGGATCAAGTCCAGGACGTCGCTGAGCAAGCACACCGTATCGGTTCCATCAGCGCTGTCATCCACAACGCCGGTGTCATCGACGGGGCCTCGCTTCTGCCGGTCAATGTTGTGGCACCGTACGTGCTCACCGCCCTGCTTCGCGATCCGGGGCGGCTGGTCTTCCTCAGCAGCAGCATGCACCGGAGCGGGCATGCTGACCTCGTCGGCGCGGACTGGTCCGGATCGAAGGAAACGGCCTCGTATTCGGACAGCAAGCTGCTGATCACCACGCTCATGGCTGCGGTGGCCAGGCTGTGGCCCTCGGTGCTGGCGAATGCGGTCGATCCCGGTTGGGTGCCGACCAAGATGGGCGGACCGTCTGCCAGCGATGATCTCGAACTCGGCCACGTGACCCAGGCATGGCTTGCAATCACCGACGATTCGCAGGCTCATGTCTCGGGGCGCTACTGGCACCACCAGCGCACCGAAAAGCCCCACCCCGCGATGCACGACGAACGATTCCAGAACGAACTGCTCGCTGCTCTGGCGCAGCACACCGGACTCGACCTGCAGCACAGCTAAATCGACCTGAAGGAGAACGCCCTCATGACCGTCACCTATGACTTCACCGGCAAGACCGCGTTCGTCACCGGTGCCAGCGCCGGAATGGGCGCGGCAACGGCCCGCGCGTTCGCCGAAGCCGGTGCCGAAGTCGCCATTGTCGACCTCGACGGGGACGCTGCCCAGCACCTCGCAGACGAGTTGAACGCCAGTGGTTTCACGGCGATTGCTGTGCAATGCGACGTCTCCGACGAGGATCAGGTTGCCGCGGCAGTCCAGGCCACCGTCGAGGCTTTCGGCACTCTGGACATGGCGTTCAACAATGCCGGAATCATGCTTCCGCCCGTCGATTCCGCAGACGAAACTGCCGACGCATTCGACAAGATCGTTGCCGTGAACCTGCGGGGTGTGTGGGCGTCGATGAAGCACGAACTCGTACAGATGCGTGAGCAGGGGTCCGGTGCCATCGTGAACTGCTCCTCGCTCGGTGGTCTGGTCGGCGGAGCTGGTCGCGCCACGTATCACGCAACCAAGCACGGCGTCATCGGTTCCACCAAAAGTGTTGCGCTGCAATACGGACAGCATGGAGTGCGAGTCAACGCGGTGTGCCCCGGAACCATCAGTACACCCATGGTCGAACGAATGATCGCGGGCGGAGAGCTCGATTCCGACGCTGCCGCGAGCGGCGTGCCGTTGGGGCGGCTCGGGCGGCCGGAGGAGATTGCGTCGGCGGTGCTGTGGCTGTGTAGCGATGCCGCGAGCTACGTCACCGGCGTGGCTTTGCCCGTCGATGCGGGGTACACCGCGCAGTAGAGCTCGGCCACCGTCGACGGACTCGTGGGGTGGTCCAGCAGACCACTGTTCAGCTCGACCTTTCGGGACCTTTACAAGTCGATCAACCCCGAACGTATCGCGCAGAATTTCGACGTGTTCGATTTCGAGCTCGACGACGACGAGCTGGCCGCCATGGATGCTCTCGACCGAGGTGTACGCGGGGGACCCGACCCCGACGACGTGGACCCGACAACATTCGACGTCGAGATCACCGAACCCTGACCGGCATGCGTGCCGGGGGCTACGCTCGAGCCTCTGCGTGTTGCGCCGCCCAAGATCCGAGTAGATGCAAGCGTTCGGCGCTCGGCGAGCCTGGCTCCGCGGTGTAGACCATGAGGATGGATCCGGGATCAGCGGTGACTACGAGCTCCTCGTAGGCGAGATGAATTTCGCCGACGACCGGGTGGTTGAAACGCTTCTTGCCCGCCCCGTGCGTCCGAACGTTGTGGGCACCCCACAACGTCCGGAATGTCTCGTCGCGCGTGGAAAGTTCACCGACGAGATCCTGAAGGCCCTTGTCGTGGGGGTCGCGGCCGGCTTCGGCGCGCATGATGGATACACACATCTCGGCGAAGGTGTCCCAGTCGGGATAGAACTCCCGGGACAACGGATCCAGGAACTGGAATCGAGCAAGGTTCGGCGTTCGTCCACCGTCTCCGATGATCGGGGCGTAGAATGCCCTACCGAGTTCGTTGGTCGCCAGCAGGTCTTGACGCTGATTGCGAACGAAAGCCACGCCTTCGGTTATCGAGTCCAGCGCCCACTGCAGACTGATTCTCTGGTTGGTCGGGCGCGAGGCCTTGCGACGCGGCCGTCCGGAGGTCGGAATTCCGTCAGCGGCTCGTGCGAGGTCGAGTAGATGTGCGTGTTCGGTGTCGTCGAGCTGCAGGGCGCGTGAGAGTGCATCGAGCACGGACGCCGACGCACCGCCGATCGCGCCGCGCTCGATGCGTGCGTAGTACTCGACGGAGAGGCCGGCCAAGGACGCGACCTCGCTGCGTCGCAGTCCGGCGACCCGGCGGTTTATTCCGCCTACGATGCCGGCCGCGTCGGGCGTCAGCCGGGCCCGGCGCGTCATGAGGAACTCGCGTACCTCGGCTTTGTTGTTCATACATCCAAGGTTATGGCTGATCGTGACCTCGCGCGAGGCCCTGTCGGGGCACCCTTCGCGACGACGCCGGAAGTGAAGCCCCGGGGACTGAGGCTCCTGGCGTTCATCGGTGCGCTGGGTTCACGGCGTACTCACCGCGATCGTGTCGAAAGACTCCATGCTGCAGGGATTTCCGCGCAGGCAATCCAGCGCCTGCAGTCACCTCTCGGCCTCGATCTGGATGCGCAGTCGCCGGAAGAAACCGCGGTATCCATTTCGGCGCAGAAAGCCGCCTGTGCACGCACATCGTGTGCGTGCACAGGCGGTATTTCGTTCTATCGTTGTCCCGGGCTGATCAGGCCAGTGTCGCCGTGTCGATGACAAATCGGTATCGGACGTCGGAGGCGAGCACGCGCTCCCAGGCGTCGTTGATCTTGTCGGCGGAGATGACCTCGATCTCGGCACCGAGATGGTGCTCGGCACAGAAGTCGAGCATTTCCTGGGTCTCGGCGATGGAGCCGATAGCGGATCCTGCGAACGTCCTGCGAGAGGGAATGAGCGAGAAGATCTGCAGCGGAAGTGGTTCCGCAGGAGCCCCCACGTTGACCATCGCGCCGTCGACGGCGAGCAGCGACAGGTGTGCGTTCAGATCGATTGGGGCGCTGACGGTGTTGATGATCAGGTCGAACGTGGACGCAAGCGTCTCGAAGGTGCCGGGGTCGCTGGTGGCGTAGTAGTGGTCTGCTCCCAGACGAAGTCCGTCTTCCTGCTTCTTCAGCGACTGCGAGAGCACGGTGACCTCGGCACCCATGGCATGGGCAATCTTGACGGCCATGTGGCCCAATCCGCCCATACCGACCACGGCGACCTTCCTGCCGGGTCCGGCACCCCAGTGGCGGAGGGGGGAATAGGTGGTGATGCCGGCGCAGAGGAGTGGCGCGGCGGCGTCGAGGGCGATGCCCTCGGGGATCTTGACGACGAAGTGCTCGGTGACGACGACCTGCTGGGAGTAGCCGCCCTGGGTTGTGGTTCCGTCGCGGTCCGTGCTGCCGTAGGTCTGGATGTTGCCGACGAGGCAGTACTGCTCGAGTCCTTTGACGCACTGGGCGCACTCGCCGCAGGAGTTGACCATGCAGCCGACTCCGACGCGATCGCCGACGGCGTGTTTGGTGACCTCGGAGCCGATCTCGGTAACGATGCCGGCGATTTCGTGTCCGACGACCTGGGGGTAGCTGATCGGTCCCCATTCGCCGCGTGCGGTGTGGATGTCGGAGTGGCAGATGCCGGCAAATTTTATTTCGATGCGGACGTCGTGAGGTCCGACGTCACGGCGCTCGATTGTGTTGGGGGAAAGTGGCTTGTCGGCTGCGGTGGCGGCGTAGGCCTTTGCGGAAGTTGTCATACTTCGATACAACAACAGCGGATCCGATCGAACCAGTGTCTGATGAGAGGTGTACCGAAAGGGCACCCCTCGGTTGTCTCAGTCCGGGAGCAGAAAGGTCTATGACCCCCCGGTGCCGCCATGACGTTGGAGACCGCGGCGAGCGACAGGTCCGAGGTGATCCGCGGCATCGTCGGTCACCGACAGCTTCTAGTGTGGTGGAACCATTGATAAGGCAGCACAGTTCGTGGGCTAGCTGACGTGCGTCGGGCAGTGAGATTCGTTCGGAGTCGTCACTTCCACAGAAGTCATCGATGGCCGGGGATGCTTGTCGCTGCTACCCACGCCACGCCACGCCTCGTCACGGAAATCCTGCGTATGAAAACTCGGAAGCCCTGGCCATTGCTGGTTCGACACCGATCTCGAACCACGTCCAACCATGCTGAGCACCAGATCGTCATCGGCATTTTCACAGTCCAGACGATCGCCGCATCGCGACGCGTTCGGTCAGCGAACTTCGACTTCGTGGCCGGCGACCGACTGCGGCGGTGCAGACGCAGCATCGCTATCGCGACGTGCCCGGTCGATGATCACGAGCGCGGCCAGCGGAACCACGAGCAACACTGCGAACAGTGCACCCACGACAGGAATCGCGGCGGGTCCGTATTCGCTGATCGCTTGCGCTGTGACCCATGTGCCGACGGCGGTGCCGAGGTTGAACATCGACGTGCACAGCGATGTGGCCAGAGTCGGCGCGCCCTCTGCGAATCGGACGGCCATCGACATGAGCACTGGGTTCGTGCCCAAGCCGGCCATTCCCGCGACAGCGAGAAGGGCGATCGATGGCGCAGCGTACGACGAGAAGACGCTCAGCAAACCGAGTGCGATCACGACTATGCCGCCACCGGTCAGCGCGGTGACGAAGGGCGCGCGGTCTGCGAACCGACCGCTGTTGAGCGTGCCGGTGACGGCACCGACACCGAAGACGGCGAGACCTACGGGAAGAAGCCCGGCGGACAGGCCGGAGCGTTCTGTGAGCAGGGGTGCGATGAACGAGTAGGTGGACATGACGGCCGTCGAGATCAGCACGCACGCTGTCATGACCACCCAGAGTCGTGCGGTGGTGACCGCTGCGAGTTGTGAGCGCAGAGGGATGACCGTTGACGACGAACGACCACCGGGAACGACGCGGGCAATCGGCACTGAAGCGAGTACGGCAAGTACCGCGAGGATCCAGAACGGACCGCGCCAACCCACCAGCTGGCCGGCGACAGAGCCGAGGGGCACCCCGATCACCGTCGCGAGAATACCGCCACTGAGGACCAGGCCGATGGCGCGCACACTGGCGTCCGGTCCCGCAACGCGGGACGCGACAGATGCGGCGATCGACCAGAATGCGCCCGTTGCGAGCGCGGTCACGAAGCGAGCCACGAGGATGATGGACAGGTCGTCTGTGAGTGCGACCACGATGTGTCCGGCGGAATAGACAGCGAGCGCGAGCA
This sequence comes from Rhodococcus sp. I2R, assembly GCF_020889545.1. Classification (NCBI taxonomy): domain Bacteria; kingdom Bacillati; phylum Actinomycetota; class Actinomycetes; order Mycobacteriales; family Nocardiaceae; genus Rhodococcus; species Rhodococcus sp. I2R. Next base: position 2,728 of record NZ_JAHUTG010000036.1, on the reverse strand, counting down.
GAAGCGTCGTTCGTTCGGGCATCTCGGGTGCCGCCACCGCGATCAACGGGGTGGCGATCATGCCGATCGCGAACGCAGTGACCAGAAGTCCGGCTTCCGAGATGTCGATAGCGAGGTTGGAGGCGATATCGGGCAGGAGTCCGGCAACGACGAATTCCGACGTGCCCATGAGGAACGTACCCATTGCGAGGACGTAGACGAGGAACGGCAAGGACTTTCGTTCATTGGTGGAATGAGACACAGTTGAGTTCTTTCGGGTGGGGTTTTATTGTTACGAGCTCGGGCCGAGCGCAGGCGAGATCGGCGGCCTACTCTGGGTGCGATGCCTACTTACCCCTCAGGAGGCGCAAACGTCGTGGCTTGACCCGTCTTCGACACTATTGCCTACGAAGCGCTGCTAGAAGGCACGGACAGGGAACCCCACGTCTGTCGATCGAGTAGATGGCGCGTGGCGGGGATGCCGAGATTCGAGTTCACTTCATCGGCTCGCGATCATGAGAGCGTAATCGGTTTGCAGTCAACAGTTTTGACCGGATAGTGCTTACGATCTCGCTGACTTTTTCACTCGGTGCGGGGCGAACTTGCGAAAATTTTTTGCGCGACTGCATGCTCGATGTCGAACGTGAGTGACCTGATTCTCGATGCGGGTGGAAAGTTGGAAAGTTGCTTCGCCCGCAATCAAGTAGGTGATACGAGCCGCAGCTGGGACGGCAACGGCTTGCGTTCTACACACCGAGGTGATGACCGGGAGCAGGTCGACGGAAGTCATCTTTTACTCATCACTTTGAAGCGAACCCAAGTGGATTCACGCGGACGCCGATGGTCACTCGATTCGCCGAACACCCAGCTCAGCGGGCCGATGATGGACGCGAGTGAATCCACCTGAATTGTTGTCTCTCGTACAGCGGGTCCGGGGTTCGAATCCCTGATGGCGCACAACAGGTGCCCCTGTCCAGCGGAAACGCTGGGCGGGGGCATTTTTTGTGTCAGAGTCAGGTCAACACTCACTCATCACTTTCCTAGTCAAAGTGATGAGCGATCCGGGGGGGGTGCCAGGGCTTTCCCAGCCCGTGGAACGCCTCGATGGTCCTCACGTTCAGGCCCTTAACCCGGTGGTTAAGGGCCGAGTGGAACGGTGAAGTGAGATTTCTGGGACGAGGTCACCGCACACGTGTCGACCCCTGCGAGGTGCTGGTGGCCGCTGGCCCGCACCGGGGGCCACTGCGCCTGGCGCCCTCGGTCGACTCTGGACACGGATTTGGTGCAGTGGAATTGAAACGCTTCGCGCCTAGTTGAGCACCCGACCTGCGGGTTCACGCGGTGTATCGCGCGCGCTTCGTATTCTGATGTGCACGAAAGATCAATGGCTGCAACGATTTTCGGACGAGATGCGATTGCGTGTTGCGGATGTGGGGGCTAGCCTGATCGTGCCCAGCGCCGGATAGTCGCGTGCAAGACTGCGCTGAAGTGAGACATGTCGACATGCGAACGGAGAGCCTGTGAACGACGTCCCAGACCTGCCGGAGGGTTACGGCGCGTTCGTGGAGCAACTGAAGCGCCTGGTCCGAACCGCGCGTCTGCGGGCCACTCGGGTGGTGAACACCGAGCTTCTGCTGTTTTACTGGGATATCGGCCGCGCCATCCTCGATCAGCAGACTGCCGAGGGGGGAACGAAGGTCGTCGATCGGTTGGCCGCCGATTTGCGTGCAGAGTTTCCGAAGATGCGTAGTTTCTCCCGCAGCAACCTGCACTACATGCGACGAATCGCCGATGCGTGGCCGCGTTCTGCATTTGTCCAACGGGCTGTTGGACAACTTCAGTGGGGACATGTGACCACGCTTGTCGACCGACTGGACAATCAAGTGACGCGGGATTGGTACTCTGCTGCCGCAGTTGATCGGGGCTGGTCACGGGAGGTCCTTGTCCATCGGATTCGCAACCAGCTCGATCGACGTGTCGGGTCGGCACCATCGAACTTCAACGACCATCGAACTCGACGACCAGCTTCCGGCTGATGACTCCGAACTTGCCAACCAGTTGGTGCGAGACCCGTACGTGTTCGACTTTCTCGATCTGACAGATCGGGTCGCCGAGCGTGAGCTCGAAGACGCATTGGTGACGAGGATGGAGCGGTTCCTGCTCGAACTCGGCCACGGTTTCGCGTTCGTCGGGCGCCAATACCATTTCGCGGTCGACGGCGACGATTTCTATATCGACCTACTGTTCTTCAATTGGATGCAGTCTCGGTTCGTGGTTATCGAGCTCGAGATCGGCCGGTTCCAACCGGAGTACCTCGGCAAGTTGGGTTTTTACGTCGCATGGGCGGCGAACGTGCAAGAGTCGGTGCCCTCAGACGGCGAACTCGCGTCAGCACTAGATCTCGCCGGAGTAGGTGCCGAAGTGCCCTCTGACGAGCGTTCTTGAAGGGCTTGTGTCCGCTTGGCTGGCATGAATGGGTCCAGGCCAGTACCGATACCCGCGACCGTGCAACTCCGTCAGATCGCTGCCCGTGACTCGATTCCTGTGTAGGAGCGGCAAGAAACCCGAGACGGTTCACCGCGCGGCGCTTGTCGGCGGACATGAAAAACTGCCCACGGGCGGACACGAAAATGCCCACTGACGGTCAATAAGAACTGCCCACGGGCGGACACGAAAGTGCCCGCCGGCGGTCATGAATCTGCCCAGACCACCACCCATGCTCGGCGCGTCAGCGCCGAAGCGGCCTCTC
>NZ_JAHUTG010000035.1:0-32665 GCF_020889545.1 Rhodococcus sp. I2R | reverse complement strand
GTAGCCCATAGCAGTCAGGCGTTCGTGTGCTTTGTCGCCGCGGATCTTGCCCTTCGATTTCGAGACCCACTCCTCGAGAAGTTCCAGCCAGTCGTCGATGATCTTCGCGCGTCGTGTTGCCGGTGGCAGGCCCGCGTCGCGGTCTTCGACGGCCTTCTTGACAGTGTGGTGGGAGCAGCCGCAGAGTTCGGCGGCGGCACGAAACGATCCGGTCAGGTCGTAGGCATTGAGCATGTCCATGAGTTCTCCGTCAGACTTCACAGTGGTCTCTCCTGCGGTGGATTCGCGATACGGACTAGGAGACTGCTGAACAATCCGATGGCCGATCCACGTCGCGTCGACCCGCGTTTAGGTGTTTGACCTGCGATAATGTTGGTATGCAGGGAAATTCGGAGTCGCAGGGCGACCTGTGGGACGTCTCATCGGTGGCCGGGCACCTCCTCCCGCCCGGGAGTGTGTTCTCGTTTCTCGCGGAGCACCGGCTCGAGCTGTTCCCGCCGGAGATGTTCACCGACCTGTTCCCCTCGACCCGCGGACGGCCCTCGATCGCTCCGGAGGTCGTCGCGTCGGTGCTGGTCCTCCAAGCCCTGAACGGGCTCTCGGACCGTGCCGCCGCCGAAGCGGTCACCTTCGACCTGCGGTGGAAAGCGGCGTGCGGACTCGCTGTCGACGGGTCCGCGTTCCATCCGACCGTCCTGACCTACTGGCGCAAACGGCTCGCCGCCTCGGAGCACCCGAACCGCATCTTCGACACCGGTGTCCTCAAGGGCCGGACCCGCAGGGCGTTGGATTCGACCGTCCTCAACGACGCGGTCGCCACCCAGGACACCGTCACCCAGCTGGTCGCCGCGATCCGCCGGGTCGCCGCCATTGTCCCCGGCGGCGGAGAGGTCGTGGAAAGGCTGGGCACCGCCACCGACTACTCCAAGCCCGGCAAACCCGACATCGCGTGGGACGACAAGCCCGCCCGCGAACAGCTGGTCGATGCCCTGGTCCGCGACGCGGTGGCGGTCGTGGCCGCATTGACCGGGCCGGGCACCGAACAGCCGGATGCGGGCTCACCCGCAGGTCAGGCGTTGGCACTGCTGGCACTGGTCGCCGGCCAGGACGTCGAATGGATCGACACCGACGGCTCGGGCGACGGACATGGTGGGGGTCGGTGGCGGATCGCCCGCAACGTCGCCGCGGACCGGGTGATTTCCACCGTCGACACCGAGACCCGGCACGCCCACAAGACCCGTTCACGCCGTCAGGACGGATACAAGGGACACATCAACGCCGAACCCGACACCGGGTTGATCACCGCCGCGACCCTAACGAAAGCCGCAGGCCCGGGCAGTGGCGACGCGGAGGTCGGCCGCGAGTTGATCGCCGCCGATGACACCCTCGACGGCCCGGCGCAGGTGCTCGGCGATTCCGCCTACGGCAGCGGCCAGATGCTCGACGACATCGCCGACGCCGGTCACGATCCGGTGATCAAACCCAAACCCGTCCCTACCCCGCCGGGCCTTGCGAACCCGTTCACCGCCGACGAGTTCACCGTCGATCACGACGAGCAGCGTGTGACCTGCCCGAACGGGGTGAGCGCCTCGTTCGCGAACAAGTCTCGCACCGCGAAATTCAGGAAAGCCTGCACCACATGTCCTTTCCGGTCCAGGTGCACCACCTCGCCCGCCGGCCGCACCGTCCAGATCGGGGAACACGACCGGCGGGTGCGTGAGCACCGGGCACGCTGGGCAAACGATGAGCAGATGCGCGGGGACTACCGGCAGCATCGTCCGATGATCGAACGGTCCATTGCATGGATGACCCGCGGGGCGCGGACCCTGCGCTACCGCGGTGTCGTCAAGAACGATGCGTGGTGGAATCTGCGGGCCGCGTCGGTGAACCTGCAGCGGCTCACCGCCCTCGGGTTGGGCGTCGAGGACGGGGTCTGGGCCCTTGGATAGGCGGTGGGTGAGCCCCGCACCCGGCCGGGGTGCTTCCGCAGTACTCGTGGCCCCGGATTTCCTGCCTTCGACGGGAAATCCGGATCTTCGCACACACTTTGGGGATCCTGTTACTCATGGACCGGGACAGCCGCCCGCGAGCCCAGTTCCCCATATCCCGCATATTTCAGCAGTCTCCTAGGCGAGCGGTCGGCCTGGACCGAACACGAACCTGGCCGACCGCCACCAGCACGGAAGGATAGTCATGAGTACGCAGGCCGACTTGGATCTGTCGAAACACAACGTCATCACGGATGAGCGGGTGAAGAAGCGGAAACCGTTGCAGCGAGCCTTACTTCGCCCGGAGATCGGCGCTCTGTTCGGAGCGATCGTCATCTTCGTCTTCTTCTTCATCGTCGCACCTCCCTTCCGGTCTCCGGAAGCGCTCGCCACCGTGTTGTATGCATCGTCGACCATCGGCATCATGGCAATCGGTGTGTCACTGCTGATGATCGGTGGAGAGTTCGACCTCTCCACCGGTGTAGCAGTGACTTTCTCATCGCTGATGGCGTCGATGATCGCCTACAACCTTCACCTCAATGTCTGGCTCGGTTCCGCACTGGCCCTGGTACTCGCGCTGGGTGTGGGTTTCTTCAACGGCTACATGGTGATGAAGACGAAGATTCCATCCTTCCTCATCACTTTGGCCAGCTTCTTGATGCTCACCGGCATCAACCTTGCCGTCACAAAGTTGGTCACCGGTCAGGTAGCCACCCCGTCGATCTCCGATATGGCCGGCTTCGACTCCGCGCAAAGGGCATTCGCCTCCTCGATCAACATCTTCGGGATCTCGCTCCGCATCACCGTGATCTGGTGGCTGCTGTTCACAGCGATCTCCACCTATGTGTTGATGAAGACCCGAATCGGCAACTGGATCTTCGCGGTCGGTGGCAACCAGAACTCGGCTCGTGCCATCGGCGTGCCGGTCACCAGGGTCAAGATCGGTCTGTTCATGTTCGTCGGCTTCTGCGCCTGGTTCGTGGGAATGCACCTGTTGTTCGCGTTCAACACCGTGCAGTCCGGCCAAGGTGTCGGCAACGAGTTCCTCTACATCATCGCTGCCGTCATCGGTGGCTGCTTGCTCACCGGTGGCTACGGCACCACCGTCGGCGCCATGATCGGTGCGTTCATCTTCGGTATGGCCAACCAGGGCATCGTCTACGCCGGCTGGAATCCTGACTGGTTCAAGTTCTTCCTCGGAGCGATGCTGCTGTTCGCCGTCATCGCCAACACCAGCTTCCGCAACTACGCAGCAAAAGGGTGACCCATGTCCACTACAGCCGAAGCCCCCACCGAACCCTCGTCGAACGGCGGGAAGACCCCGCTGATCGAACTGAAGAATGTCGGTAAGTCCTACGGCAACATCATCGCCCTTTCCGGAATCAACCTGCGAGTCGGTGCCGGTGAAGTGACCGGTGTTCTCGGCGACAACGGAGCAGGAAAATCGACGCTGATCAAGATCATGGCCGGTCTGCATCAGCAGACCGAGGGCGAGCTCCTCGTCGACGGGGTCGAGACGAAGTTCAGCTCACCGAAGGACGCTCTCCGCAAGGGAATCGCCACGGTCTACCAGGATCTCGCCGTCGTCTCACTGATGCCGGTGTGGCGAAACTTCTTCCTCGGCCAAGAATTACGCAAGAAGGGACTGTTCCGGTCCTTGGATGTCTCCGCCATGCGTGCGACGACCATCGAAGAACTCCACAAGATGGGCATCGATCTCCCCGACGTCGATGCCCCCATCGGATCGCTTTCCGGCGGACAGCGTCAGTGTGTCGCCATCGCCCGCGCAATTCTCTTCGGCGCGCGCGTCCTCATCCTGGACGAGCCGACTGCGGCACTGGGCGTCAAACAGTCGGGGATGGTGCTGCGCTACATCACCGCGGCCAAGGAGCAAGGATTCGGCGTGGTGTTCATCACGCACAATCCGCACCACGCCTATATGGTCGGCGACCATTTCGTGCTGCTGAACCGCGGTCGACAGAAGCTCGACTGCACCTACGAGGACATCACCCTCGACGAATTGACCAAGGAGATGGCGGGCGGCGACGAACTGGAAACGCTCTCCCACGAACTACGCCGCTGAGGGCGCCCCGGTAGCGCCTCGGGCCCGCGAACTCGAGTCAGAGGAGTCGCGGGCCCGAGAGCGTCGGGTCAGTGATTCCTGGCCCGCTGTGCCAACTCCACCGTCGCAGCACGCAACTCGGCCATGTCACCGATCGGCTGCGCGTACCCGACGCGGGTCGCGGCGTTGCCGCGAGGAGTGGAAACGCTGAGGTCGAGACCGTAGCGGTCGGCCGATGTGCAGGTAGCGGAAGTCGCGTCCGGAAAGCCGCCGAGATGCCTGGCCATCTCGAGAAGCGAGGAGGCGTGATCGTCGTTCAGATGCGCAATCGCTCCGGCAGCATTGGGGGAGATGGGATCCGGCGTCGCGCGGAGGTAATCCGCCGAGTTCGCCGAGTCCATTCGTCCGTAGCCGCCTACCCAGCGTGCACGGTGAACGCGCAAGATCCACACCGTGAAATCGCTGTAGTCGATGTAGTACTTGGCCGCAGGCACGGCATCGAGATGAGCCGCGCGTGCAGCCTCCATCTCCTCGGCCCGCGGTTCTTCGACGACACCAGCGAGCGTGACGCGCGCAACGGCGAGCGGATCTGCGGCAGATTCGGGGGCCACGATCGACAGGCTGGCGCGGTGGTCCCGATGTAGGTTCCGACCGTGCTCGGCCATGCGAGAGACGCACAGAACCGGCGAACCGTTCACCATTCCGTAGGTCACGTAGGACGCCCATGGCGCGCCGTCCTCGCTCAGGCTCGCCAGTGTGGCGATATTCGTCGATGCCGCGACGGTCCGGGCTTCCTCGGCCGCTGTCGGCCGCTCCACGGGTTGGATCTCGTTCAGTGGGGGAGGAGTCGAGGGGGCGTCGCCGGGGTCTCCATGATCGAGTGCCATGGTCCGCAGTCTACGGAGTCGACTCTGTGGCCGGATCGTTGCAGGTGGTCGGTTTCGTGCTGCCGATGCCGGGGCATAGTGGTGGAGTGTTCAGAGTGATTCGCCACAACCTGACTGTGCGTGCGGTCCTAGCCGCCATGGGTCTGTTCGTCTTCGTTGCTCTCATCTGGGGCGCCGTCGGCTACGTCTACGCCGATCACGACAAAGCGGCTGCCGGAGCCAAAGTTGGCCTGGGCATTCTCGCAGTCGGTTGGCTGGCAGTGTGGAGCGCGGCAGCGGTCAAATTCGTGCGTTTGCGGGCCCGCCGGCGCAAAAGCGACGAGCAGCCAGGGCGCCGAGCAGCGGGGTGACGGGTCGATCGCCGTTCACGGATTCGTCAGTACCACCAGCTGCCGGGTTGCGCGGGTCACAGCGACGTACATGTCCACCGCGCCCTCGACCCCGGTGCCGAACCTCGCAGGATCCACCAGTACCACCAGATCGAACTCGAGGCCCTTCGTCAGTTCCGGGGTCAATGACCGCATCCGGGCTGTCGGTTGAAATGTTCTCTCACCCACTACACAACCGATACCGTCGGGGTTCTCCGCGAGCCAAGTGTCAACGATCGAGTGCAGATCGGCCACGCATCCGTAGCCGACTGGTATGCCGCTGCTCCGTATCGAAGTCGGTACGTTTGCGTCCGGGATTGCTGCGCGGATGACCGGCTCGGCCTCGGCCATGACTTCCTCGGGTGTCCGGTAGTTGACGGTCAACGAAGAAATCTCGATGCGGCCGAAACCGACTCGGTGGAGGCGCTCCCGCCAGGTCTCCGTGAAACCGTGTCGTGCCTGCGCTCGATCTCCGACGATCGTGAAGCTACGAGAGGGGCAGCGTCGCAGCAACATCAACCACTCGGCGTCCGTCAGTTCCTGTGCTTCGTCGACGACGACATGCGCGAACGGGCCGGCGAGCGCATCCTTTTCATCGGCAGGCAGGGCGGAGGTATCGACAAGCGCATCGCGAATGCCCTCCTGCCTCAGTTGGGCGATCATGCCGTCCTCGTCCGGTCCCTGCAGGAGTTCGTCGACCACGCGATCCATTCGTGCTCGTTCGGCGCTGACAGCAGCCTCGCGTAGTCGCATGCGCCTGGACCATCCGGGATCGCCGAGTCGCTGTCGGGCCGCGTCGAGCAGCGGCAGGTCCGAGGTGGTCCACCGGATCGGGTTCGTACGTTGTAGGCGTCGAACCTGCTCAGTGGTCAGCCAGGATGCGCATTGGTGCAGGTACGCGGGCACGGACCACAGGTCGCCGACGAGGTCGGCTGCGTCGATGAGAGTCCACGCACCGTCGAGTGCCTCTGTGAGTTCGTCATGGCGCATCAGCGATGTTCGTAGCACGGTCGGCAAGACATCCCCGTCGTACTTGTCCAGCAGTATCGTCACGAGCATCCGCCTGATGTCCTCGCGTGCCTCGTTGTGCGGTGTACCGGGCTCCGGTGCGTCGAACGCCTCGATCCAGTCCTCGGGGCCGAGCCAGAGATCCGCCCACTCGGTTTCGACGACCATCCCTTTCGTGGGCGGTTGCTCGTAGAACTGGACTGCAGCGTCGATCGCCTCCACCATATGAGTCGAGGACTTCAGCGCTTTCACGACAGGATCGCTCTCCTGCACTGCACCTGCGCCCTCCACGACGAGATCGAGGAGGGTACAGGTGCGGACACCCTCCTCGCCGAGGCTGGGCAGGACATTTGCGACGTACCCGAGGTAGGGCTCGTGCGGACCGACGAACAGGACTCCGCCGTGACGCTGGTGCAGACGCGGATCCGAGTACAGTAGGTAGGCAGTACGATGCAGTGCCACAACAGTTTTGCCTGTTCCTGGGCCACCGTCGACGATCCGGGTGCCGCGTGATCCAGCGCGGATGATGGCATCTTGATCGGCTTGAATCGTACCCAGGACATCGCGCATACGCGGTGACCGCATACTGCCCAGGCTTGCGATGAAGGCAGACTGATCGTCCAACGCTGCCCGGCGGGAAGCATCTCCGGTGTCATCGGTGGCTGCGAGCTGGTCGACGTCGAACACCTCGTCCCAGTAGTCGCTGATCCGGCCGTTGCTCCAGACGTACCGGCGACGCCGTGAGATTCCCATCGGGTTTGCGTGCGTCGCACCGAAGAACGGTTCGGCTGCAGGTGAGCGCCAGTCGATCAACAGTTCATTGCCGGCCTCGTCCAACAGTCCCGTGCGCCCGATGTACCGGTACGTCTGCCCGTCCGCGCCAAGAGTGTGGCCCAGGCACAAGTCGAGACCGTAGCGACGAAGCGAACGCAAGCGGCCAGCCAGTCGATGCACCTCAAAATCGCGTTCCATCACCTCCTGTCCCATGTCGGCCTCCGCCTTGCGGGCAGCATCGAGCCGTGTGGAGACATCGGCAATAGAACGCGCGAGGCTCGCGCTGATTGCGGCGAAATGTCGGTCGTCATCAGCGATCAGTGCCGCCGCAGACTTGTGGCCGAGCGAATCGGCCGAAGCAAAAGCGATCGAATCGTACATGCGCGCCTTCCGTTTCAGCTGGTCATAAGCATCGAAACGCAAGTGTGCAACCCACCCCGGGTCTTGTGGCAAGACCCGGGGTGCGCTATAGATTGAAGGTGGAAGAGGCGGGTGGCTCGCCCTCAGTTCAGTGTTCGTGTGGCTTTGTGCCGTTTCTCTATGTAAATCACGGTCCGAGTGGCCAACGAACTGTCCCCGATCATGGTGACGGCGTCTCTGGCAACCTGATCGGCCGCGCGGGCAGCCTCACCGAGAAGCTCGGGAGATTCAGCTGTCGCATTGATGACGATGGTTCGTTGTCGCCGATCGATGACCGCCTTCGCCGACGCTTTCTTGATAGCGGCGTATGTTTCGAGAGCTCGCGCGGATGCGCTTGCCAATGCCGTGACATCGGCAGTCGCTCGGCCGGGTATCGTGCGCTCGACCTCGGTATTCGATTTCTCACCGGCGACCGAAGCGCGGTCGATTTTCGACGCCGGTCGGTGTGCCACGAGCCAGCGCAGCGCCACGAGAACGAGAACGACGCCGACGCCTGCACTCGCCCATGGCCACCAACTCGACTCGAATGCACTGACGGGACCGGGGGCAGTGATGTATTCGGGAATGTCGTCGATGAGCGCTGTGTCCCACAGGAGTACCGCGGCGCCACCGGCAACGAGAAGGAGTCCGATGATGGCCGTCGCGAGGCGGTCCACCGCCACCGTGGAACGGGTCATGACCTACCTCCGGTCCGAGTGCGCACCTTGGTCTTGGGCGCGGCGGTCAAGGGCTCGAGCGCGATGCCGACTTGGTCCGCGATGGCTTTTTCGAGCTCGGAGCGTTCGTCACCGGTGATGTCGGCGCGCACTGTTACCGACCGTCGAGTCGCCGAGGCGCGCGCGTCGAGTACGCCGTCGACCGATCTGGCGGCGTCGGCCGCTATGCGCGCCACCCCCGACGGTTCGATGTAGACACTGGTCTGCGCAGCCACCTCGAGCGCAGTTCTGCGCCGTGGCTTGAGCGCGGCGACGAGGAGGAACAATCCGAGGACGATGGAAACGATTGCAATGGGAATCATCCATCCTGCAAAGGCCAATCCGTCGACCCACTGCGCTGCTGTCTCCGTCCATGGCGTGCCGTCGATCCAGCCCGCACCGACTACGCCGTCGCGGATACCCACAGCTCCAGCCGCGAGCAGAAGCAGCGCCACGAGAGGCCCGGTGAATCCGGCTGCGGGCAGAGCAAGCGGCTCCTTCGCGCGGGCGGGGGTCAGACTCGTGTTGTGCACGGATTCGGTATCTCCGGACGACTTGTCGGTGTTCACGTCATGGTTCACGTCATGGTTCACGTAATGGCACTCCCACCTGATGTGACACCCGCGGGCGTCGGGTCGACGATGATCGCAGGCACCGTCACGTCGACGCCGTCGACGTGCAGGCCTGCCAATGAACTCAGCGCGCGGGCGACGTTGTCTCGCACCGACGCCGTGAGCGCAGGGAGCGGCGTCGGCCAGAGCGCTGCAATGTCGACGCCCGCACGCACACGACCACCGGAAATCAAGACCCGGACGCGTGGGAGGTCACGTCCGGTCAACTTGCCGAACCCTTCCGAGCGCGCCAGCACACCGTCCGTATCGAGCGCAGCCTTGACGGCCAGACGTTCGACCACCTTGTCCTTGATCGTCAAGGTGCCTCGCTCGGCCGGCTCTGTACGACTGCCTGCCGGGGCGGAGGCAGGTTCGTCAGCCACGACCGCGTCCACCGCCACGCAGGAGCGCGCTGAGATCGAAATCGCCGTCGCGCGCGCCGCCGAGAACATACCCGACCGCGCCGAGGACGAGGGCAACGAGGAAACCGGTGAATCCGCCTGCTGCGGCGGCGACGCCGAGCAGGAGACCGGCAATCAAGCCGAGCGATGCAGTGTTCATCAGTGCAATCCTTCGATGGTTCGTGGTGTCGAATGGGCGTGGTCGGGTTGGTCGCTGTCAGCGGCCGGGGGAGGGCGGAGATGCTGCCGTGACGTCCTCTACGCACACGTTGACATCTCGGGTACCCGTCAGAATCGATACCCGTGAGCGAATGGCGGCGGCCAAAGCGGAGAGATCCGATCCGTAGACGGCGGTGACGTGTATTTCGACCGAGTTCTCATCGACACGAATACCTGGTACTCGTCTGCCCGGTAGGTATGTTCCGATTTCACCGAACATTCCGGGGTGGAGGCCCGCGACACCCGACACGGAGGTCGTTGCTTGGCCCACGACCTCCGCAATTTCGGGTGGCACCGACTGCTCGACGCCTGATGGGGCAGGGTCGTTCACTGGACTCGCGATGGTTTTGGCTCCTCGCCGGTGTCGTTATTGCTCTCTTCGTCGTCGAGGTGCACATCATGGACAGTGATGTTCACTTCGGTGACCTCGAGGCCGGTCATGCGCTCGATTGCCGCGATGACGTTACGCCGAATACCCGACGCGAGATCTGTGATCGAGACCCCGTATTCGGCGACGATGTCGAGGTCTACTGCTGCCTGCTTTTCGCCGACCTCGACGGACACTCCCTGGGAGTGGTTGATGCTGGCGCCCGGGATGCGTTCGCGCAGGGCTCCGACGACTCGCGAAGCTCCTCCACCGACTGCATAGACACCGGTTACTTCTCGGGTGGCGATTCCGGCGATCTTGGAGACCACCGTGTCGGCAACCACGGTCCGGCCTTGACTGGACACCAAGGTCGAACCCGAACTAGAGCCTGCGTCGATTTCGGTCGATGGGGTCGCGGTCGTGCTCGTTGTCTTTGGTGCGGTCATCGCGTTTTCTCCTCCGGTAGCGGTAGACGCCGGGTACGTCTACGCCCTACATACCCGGCTTCGATCAGGTAAACCCCGCCGGGGCGTCGAACTCGGCGACATAATTGTCCGACCGATGACTTTTCGGTATCCACGCGGTCCATCTCCATGACCGTTCGTGGAGCCAATGCAGGAGGACCCAAATGCGCAGATTGATAGTCACCGCTTTCGTCTCGGTCGACGGTGTCATGGAAGCACCGGGGGGCGAGCCCGGCTATCGCAACGCGGGCTGGACCTTCGAGAACATCGAGTTCGACGTGGCGGCGTACGAGATCAAAGACCGCGAGCAGCAGGAAACGACGGCACTGCTGTTGGGACGAAAATCGTATGAAGCGTTCGCGCCCGTCTGGCCGACGATGGAGGAGTTCGCGGAGTACAACGCGATGCCTCGCTACGTAGTATCGAGCACTCTTGCGCAGCAGGATTCGCGGTGGCCGGCGACTATCCTGCGCACAGTCGACGAGGTGGCAGCTCTCAAACGTACAGAGGGTGGGCCCATCGCGGTGCACGGAAGCGCCGAACTCGGGCAATCGCTGGCCGACGCCGGACTGGTGGATCGCTACCACCTGTTGGTGTTCCCGGTTCTCCTCGGCGCGGGCAAGAGACTGTTCAGCGACAGTGACAAGGACAGCACCCGCCTCCAGCTCGTGGAATCGGAGTCCTACAGCAACGGAATTCAGAAGCAGATTTTCGACGTCGTGGGTGAACCCGCGCGTTCCTGACCCCCGCGGTCCCTGACGCCCGATGTCGTCGGCGACATGCGTAAGCTCTCGCTTCGTGCACATCGTCGACACGCGCGCTCTCGGCAGGCGCGGTACCGGGTCAGGATTCGCGAGCCCACGATGAACCGGCCCGTTCAGAAGTCCATCTCGGCGCTGAAGATGCCGTCCATTCCGCGGCCGCGGAATCCAGCGTCGATGGTCCTGGTCGGGTTCGCAGCTGCCATTCTGCTGGGTACCGGTGTGCTGATGCTTCCGATCTCTTCGGAAACCGGAGATGCGACATCGTTGGTGACCGCGTTGTTCACCGCCACCTCGGCCATTTGTGTCACCGGACTCGTCGTGGTCGACACCGGATCCTACTGGTCCGGCTTCGGCGAGGTCGTGCTGATGACGCTCATCCAGATCGGCGGGCTGGGCATCATGACCTTGGCTTCGCTGCTCGGCCTGCTGGTCGCGCGTCGCATGGGCCTTCGGATGCAATTGGTGGCTCAGGCGGAGACGAAGGCTCTGCAGCTGGGGGAGAGCAAGAGAGTCGTTCTCGGCGTTCTTCGAATGAGCCTGGCGATCGAAGCCGTAACGTCTCTGGCGCTGGCTGCTCGTTTCCACTGGGGGTATGACGAGTCCGTCGGCGACGCACTGTATTCGGGTGTCTTTCACGGCATCTCCGCGTACAACAATGCGGGTTTCGCGTTGTACCCCGACAGCCTCAGTCGATACGTCAGTGACCCCTGGGTCATTGTCCCCATCACCATCGCGTTCGTTCTCGGGGGACTGGGGTTTCCGGTTCTCATCGAAGTTGCGCGTTCCATCAGGCGAACGAAGACGTTCGACCACCGCCGCAACTCATGGACGCTGCATACCAAGATCACTCTCATCACCTACGCGGCACTCGCGGCTTTCGGCGTCGTCGCAATCACCGCCGTGGAATGGACCAACCCGGACACGCTGGGAGCGCTGAGCACGCCGGGCCGACTGCTCGCCGGCATCTTCCAAGGACTGAGCCCCCGTACGGCTGGCTTCAACAGTATCGACACGGGCGCTATGCATCCGTCGGCGCTGCTGATCACCGATATGTTGATGTTCATCGGCGGCGGTAGCGCCGGCACCGCCGGTGGAATCAAAGTCACCACGTTCGCATTGCTGGCTTTCGTCATCGCAGCCGAGGTGCGGGGTGAGCCCAGCGTGCATGTGATGGGCCGCAAGATCGGGGCGCAGGTTCAGCGCCAGGCGGTGACTGTCGTGCTGCTGGCCGTCGCCGCAGTCATCGGCGGCACCGTCGCAATCATGCTCTTGACCCCGTTCGATCTCGACGACGTTCTGTTCGAAACCGTATCGGCGTTCGGTACGGTGGGCTTGTCTACCGGCATCACCGCTGACCTGCCTGATGCCGGGCAGATCGCGTTGGTTCTGTTGATGTTCATCGGTCGGCTCGGCCCGATTACGCTCGCGTCGGCCTTGGCCTTGCGCGAACGTGGCCGACGCTACGAACTACCTGAGGAGCGACCCATCGTTGGTTAGGAACAAGAGATCCGGCACACGTGTCGTGGTTATCGGACTCGGACGGTTCGGTGCATCGCTCGGGCGCGAGCTGTGTGGGCACGGCTCCGAGGTGCTCGGCTTGGATACGGACGCACATCGAGTCCAACGGTATGCCGACGAGCTGACGCACACCGCCATCGTGGATTCGACCGACGTGGATGCGTTGGCTCAGCTCGGCGTGCCGGATTTCGGCCATGCAGTGGTGGCCATCGGAAGCGATCTCGAATCGAGCATTCTCACGACATCGCTCTTGTCCGATTTCGGCATCGAGAACATCTGGGCGAAAGCAACGAGTCGCCAGCACGGGAAGATCCTCGAACGGGTCGGCGCCCACCATGTGGTTCTCCCCGAACACGACATGGGGGAGCGGGTCGCTCATCTGGTCACTGGACGAATGCTCGACTACATCGAGTTCGAGGAAGACTACGCGATGGTGAAAACTCTTGCGCCGCAGTCTATGGTGGGCCGAACGCTCCGCGACAGCGACGTCAGGCAGACCTGCGGCATCACGGTGGTGGGAATCAAGCATCGAGGCGCGGACTTCACTCACGCAGCACCCGAATCGGTAATCGAAGAGGGTGACCTGCTGATATGCGCGGGACGAACCGCTCAGGTGGAGTTATTCGCCGACCTACGGTGATCCAGCGAATACGTCGCCTATGGATGCAACCGAAGGGTCATGAAGATGCTGTTCGGATCGTCGGTCGGATAGTCTCCGAAAGCGGCACACACAGCGAACCCTGCGCGTTGGTATGGAGCGCGGGCAGTGTGAAAGAACTTCATACTGCCTGTCTCCAAGGACAATTGATGAACTCCACGGCTCGTGGCATCACAGATGGCGTGATCGAGCAGGAGCTTGCCGATTCCGCGCCCTCGGTAGTCCGGCGCCGTCCGCATGCTCTTTATCTCTTCGTGCTCGGAGCTGAGGCAACCCAAGCCGATCGTCCCGACGAGTTCGCCGTCGATACGCGCTACCCAGAGCCGGAAGTCTCGCGTCGACTTCATGGTCTCGAAGTCCAACGCGTGCTGGCTTTCACTGGGGGCGGTAGGGGCGATGTCTGCAAGGTGCGCCCCGAGGAAGAGTTCGAGAGCCGGATCGCCATAGTCGGCTCGCTGGATCACCACTGTCATACCCGAATTCTGCCTTGGGGGAGGATCCGTCCACTGAGAAAATCGCGGGTTGCCGGGATACTGGTGCGAATCGGGCACCATGTAGGCATCGACGACACCGGTGAACACGCCCCAATCTCGAACAGCAAGGACGCGCATGTCAGTAGTTGCCATCTATCTCGTCATCACTTTCGGCCTCGGTGGCCTCGCCATGGCCGTGCGTCTGCCTCCGTTGGTCGGATTTCTGACGGCAGGGTTCGTCATCAACGCCTTGAACCTCGAGGAACTGCCCCAACTCGATTTGATTGCGGATCTCGGTGTCACGCTCTTGCTGTTCGCGATCGGCCTCAAACTCGACGTTCGGATACTGCTGCGCCGCGAGGTCTGGCTCACCACGTCGGCACACATGGTGATCAACGTCGTCTTCGGCGCCATCGCGTTGTGGCTGTTCGCCTTGGTCGGGGTTTCGATGCTGGCAGGACAGAGCCTCGAAACGATCGCGCTTCTCGCCTTTGCGCTGTCATTCTCCAGCACGGTGTTCGTGGTCAAGGTCCTCGAAGAGCGGGGTGAATCGAACGCACTTTATGGGCGCATCGCCATCGGCATCTTGGTGATGCAGGACATCATCGCGGTGGTCTTCCTGACCGTCACCAGTGGAACGCTGCCGAGCCTGTGGGCACTCACGCTGGTGGGGCTGTGGCCTCTCACTCGCGTCCTCCGAAGGATCTGGAGCGGACTCGGGCACGGCGAAATGCAGTCCCTGTTCGGCATCGTGATGGCTTTTGTGCCGGGCTATGCGTTGTTCTCTGCACTAGGTCTCAAAGGCGACCTGGGTGCACTGGTGATCGGAGTGCTGCTGGCGTCGCATTCAGCGTCGTCGGAACTCTCACGTTCGTTGTTCCACATCAAGGAACTCCTGCTCGTGGGCTTTTTTGTGTCGATCGGCCTGACCGGGCTGCCGGATTTGCCCACCATCGGCGTCGCCCTGCTGATGCTGATGTTCCTGCCGTTCAAGGCAGGCTGGTTCTTCATCTTGTTCACGATCATGAAGCTGCGACACCGTACCGCGTTGCTCGCCGGGTTGAGCCTGATGAACTACTCCGAGTTCGGCTTGATCGTGGTGTCGGTCGGGGTGACCTCCGGACTGCTGGCACCAGCGTGGTTGGTGGAGATGTCGATTGCTGTGGCTCTGAGCTTCGTTGTATCTGCACTGGTGAATGGACGTGGCCACCTGATGGAGGAGAAGATAGCTGCGCGGCTACCGGCTCAGGACGAACGAACCCTGCATCCCGATGAACGCCCCGGCGATGCCAGTAATGCCGAAGTTGTCGTGCTCGGCATGGGCCGCGTCGGCTTCGCCGCCTACCAGCGACTGACCGATCACTATGGTCTCCGAGTGGTCGGTGTCGATTACGACGGGCCCCGAATCGAACGACTCGCGGACGAGGGACTGCGGGTCATCGAAGGTGACGCCACCGACCTCGACTTCTGGAACCAGCTACGGCGCTCAGGATGCGTGCGCATCGCCGTGTTGGCCATGCCCCGCCACGGCGCCAATGTCACCGCGCTCGCGTGCCTCCGCGAGTCTGGTTTCAGCGGAAGGGTTGCCTCTGTGGCCCGCTACGACGACGAAGTGGAGTGGGCCAAGGACCACGGGGTGGATATCGCTTTCAATGTCTATTCGGGCGCAGGGTTGGAATTGGCGGATCAGGCGGCTCGAGGTGGAGCGCTGGACTTCGACGAATCCGAGTCCGACAACAACTCACCGGAGGAGAACGAGCCGCCGATAACCGGAAAGGGAGCCGCGGACAAGGCCTAGCACTTCCTGCCGCGTTCGAAAGGGGCTTGGTCCAAACGCGGTTTGGACCAAGACCGCCGGACAGATCCTCAAGAATGCGCACATCCAGGCACCTTCGAATGCGGACCGCTAGCGTTCATGAGATGCGTGGCGTTGCCGTCGCGGATGGAGATCACTTCGTCGAGATAGCACGCTATGGCGTCGCGGTTGCGCAGCATGCTCTCGGCTATTTCTTCCATCCTGTCGCGCTCTCGCCGCAGGACGGCGATCATCTCTGGTGTTGCGTCGGCGAAGTGAATAACTCGCGGTTTGTCCAAGCACGGCAAGATCTGCTTGATGATCCGTGTCGGTAGCCCGACGTCGAGTAGGCCGCGGATCTGCAGAACTCGATCGATGAATCGTTCGTCGTACTGCCGGTACCCGTTGGGTGCCCGCGTCGACGAAATAAGTTCGCGCTCTTCGTAGTAGCGAAGCAGTCGCACCGAGGTGTTGGTTGCGCTTGCCAGTTCGCCAATCCTCATCGCGACCTCCAAGTTCTGAGTGTGGCGCAAGTCACCCGAATTGGCCTTGACCTTCACATAGGTGTGAGGGTTTGAGCATAGATACATGACAGGTCCATTGAAAGCCGAAACTCGTTCGGAGCGGTTGCCATTGCTACCGCTCTTGGCGCTCGCCACTGCCGTATTCGTCACCAGTTTGACAGAAACCTTGCCGGCGGGACTGCTGCTGGACATCAGCGGTAGCCTATCCGTCGGTGAGTCGGCCGCCGGGCAGACGATCACGATTTACGCAATAGGGACCGCGCTGACAACCATCCCGCTGACTGCCGCAACGGCCGCGTGGCGGCGTAAGAAGCTGCTCCTGCTGTCGATAGTCGGTTTCGCGGTGGCGAATTCGGTGACGGCAATGTCATCGAACTACGAGTTGACAATGATAGCCCGATTTGTCGCAGGGATGGCAGCCGGAGTGGCATGGGCTTTGCTCGTCGGGTACGCCCGGCGTCTGGTTCCCGAGCATCTACAGGGGCGTGCGATCGCGGTCGCAATGGCCGGAATTCCCGTTGCCTTGGCGCTCGGCGTTCCGGCAGGAACATTCTTGGGCAAAGAACTCGGTTGGCGAGTCGCATTCTGGCTCATGACCGGGATCGCCGTCGTTCTGATCGGGTGGATCGTAGCCTTCGTCCCCGACTACCCCGGGCAGGGTCGCGGCACCCGCGCCACCTTCAAGCACACCATCGCAACACCAGGTGTCGGAGCTGTACTGTTCGTGACCTTTACTTTCGTTCTCGCACACACAATCTTCTACGCCTACATCGCGTCGTTCCTCGACAGTGTCGGTGCCGGAGGAGAGGTCGACGTGGCCCTCCTCGTGTTCGGTGTCGCGTGCCTGATCAGCATCTGGGTGACTGGCGCGAAAATCGATCAGAAGCTCCGACTGCTGGCTCTCAGTGCCACGGTGCTCTTCGCCGTCGCGGTCACAGCTCTAGGGCTTGCCGGCGACACTCCGGTGGTGTTGTACGCGGCACTGTTCGTGTGGGGCCTCGCATGGGGCGGCGCCCCGACACTGCTCCAGACCGCAGTCGGTGTGGCCGGCGGTAGGGTCGCCGACGAAGCCCAGGCAATGCTCGTCACCTTGTGGAATGTGGCCATGGCTGTTGGTGGCGTCATCGGCGGACTGCTCTTGAGCGGGGTCGGGCCGGGCTCTTTCGCATGGGCAGCACTGATCCTGCTCACCCCCACACTGGGAGTGGTGTTGCTGTCGAGAAAGCACGGTTTCGCGGCGGTCGCCACGGCGTCGGCATCACCGCAGCCGCCATTCGAGGTCAAGGCCACGCCGGGGACGCAGCTGGACACCACCCCGACTGTCGATCATGTGAACGAACGCCGATGACCTTGGGCCCTAGCGAGTGAGTATCCGCGGTGGTGCGCTGGCACACATGATGGAACGCCTGATGAGCAACCCGGTTGATCGTTTGAGTTCAGCTGATTGCATGTACCTCGCGATGCAGCGTGCGTCTGTGCCCAACCAGTTCGGGGCGATCCTTCTCCTCGAACCTACGGACGGTTTCAACTTACCTGGGCTCATGAGGACGCTCGGGGAACGAATCTCTGCCATTCCGCGAATGCGTCAGCGCGCCATGAAAGCACCTTGGGGCTGCGGCCGACCCGTTTGGATCGACGACGCCACTTTCGCCGTGGAACGGCACCTTCGTCTCCTCGAGTGTCCGTCACCGGGTGACGAATCCGCGTTGCTCTCCGTTGCCGCAGGACTGCTCGCCCGTCGGCTACCGGTTGACCGTCCGCTGTGGTCAGCGACCGTGGTGACAGGGCTGACAAAGGGCCGGGTTGCACTTGTTCTCGTAGCCCAACACGCACTCGCCGACGGAATTGGAGGTCTCGCGGTTCTGTACGCACTGGCCGATGGAGCTGCACCGGGGACCTGCCGTACTTTCCCTCTTGCGCCACCATCCACCAGCCGACTGGCTGCCGATGCCATGCTCACTCGCGTCCGACTGTTGACGCGGGCAATGAGCCCAATTCGGTCGGCTCTCGAATCAACTGGCAGCCGGAGCCATTCGCGGATCGGTCAAGCAGCATCGTGCTCTCTATCGAAACCGACCGGAGGAGAACGTCGTTTGGCCATCACTCGGACGAACACCGCTGACATCCTGGCTGCTGCGCATCGCCACGACGCCACCGTCAACGATGTTCTTCTCTCGGCGATCGGGGGCGCTCTGGGTAGATACCTGGGGGAGTGCGGCGAGCATGCCGACACTGTCGTGGTCGGCATCCCCGTCGGAATGCGTCAGGCAGCGACAGTGGGGGACATCGGAAACCGCACCATGCAAATCCGAGTTGCCATACCGACTGCAGGCGAGCCAGCTTTGCGGCTCAGACGGGTGAAGCATGCCATGCGAGTCAGCAAACGCTCGGCGCCCGGACCAATTTCGGCCGCCTCTGCGAGTGTCGTGGTTCGGGCAATGCTGGCTGTGGGGATATACCAGTGGTACATGCGACGTCAGCGCTACCTGCACTGCGTGGTGACCAATGTCCACGGGCCCGATCGCCGGTTGACGTTGTGCGGGGCACCTGTCACCGACATCGTTCCGCTTGCAGTCGGTGGTGGTGGCAATGTGGTGGTGACGTTCGCTGCGCTTTCGTACGCTGGCACGCTGGTTGTCACCGTGATCGCTGATCCCGACCCCTTGCCGGACCTCGCAGAAATCACCGTTCCGTTGGCGGGGGAGCTGCGCACTCTGTTCACGATGTAGTGGAGGGCCGGGTGCCCGCGTGAAGATCGGCTACGTCTTCACCACGCCAGCGTTTCACCGCCAACTCGAACTTTCCCGAAGAATCGTCTTGCAATGTCGACACCATCGTGGTTGTAGCCGTTCATGATTGCGGCGAACGCTTGAAGTGCGTGGGAGACCGTGGAGACTCCGTCTGCGTGCACCGACCTCATTCCGTTCGATCAGCTCACCGAGTTCTTCGACACAAACTTGCGATAGGGAGGCGCTTCTCCCTGTGCGTCTTGGCAGTAACAGCTGCGCGTTGGCCAACTACCTACGCGGGGTGACTCCGATCAGGGGTGCGAGTTGTGTAGCAATGGGATTGAGGTTGAGCTTGTCCGGATCGACCTTCGGCTTGTTGTCCCACGGTTGCGGCGTTTGCGGATCCGCATACACGATACGGCTCGAGCTACGGACACCGGTGACGCTTCCCTGAGGCGTCAGACAGTTCGCCTGTAAGTTCAACGGGTAGTCCTCTCGGGAGGGATCGAAGTTCGGGTTCTTCGCCTTCTCCTCATCCAGGATCGATTGCGATGCTTCGTACCCGATGGTGCACGGCGGCGGGTTGTTGACTTCCAAGCCAGCAAAGCTGAGGTGGATGGAGCCGTCGCCTTGGACGAGGGTGTGCGCTGCCGCTGATATGGACGGCAAGAAGATCAGCAAAGGCCTGAGAGCGAACGCCTTCGGGGCGTACAGCGAGGCGACAGAATCGATGTTGTTCAGGTTCGTAGTCAGGGCCGGACCGCCGTCGGCAACGAGTGCGCCGATCTGGTCGCTTGCATCCGTGCCGGTCCCGATCAGGCGCCGAACATCGGGGTCACTGCTGCGCAGTTGTGCCGTAAGATTATTCAGGTCTGCGCTGAACTGCCCGATCGCCGACGACTGCTCGGACTGGGTGTCGAGCACTGTTCGACTGTCCCGGATGAGTCCGAGCGTCTCGGGCAGTGCTTCCTCGGCTGTTTCCGACAAAGTGCCGAGTGAGTCCACGAGGACTTGCAGATCTTCTCCCTTGCCATCGAACGCCGCTCCGAGTTCCCTGACCGTTGTAGCGAGGTTGTCCAGAGGGATGGTCTTGATGAGCTGATCGGTGCTGGCCAATACGTTCTCGACCGGTACGGGCGTTCGAGTGTCCTCGGGAGCAATGATCGACCCCTCCGCGAGGAACGGTCCGTCACTGTTTGCGGGCTGCAAATCGACGTACTGCTCGCCGATGGCCGATCGATTCGCCACAACGGCCAGTGCCGAGGCCGGGATGTCCGGACCTCCTGTGTCGAGCAACAGCTCCACGCCGATACCGGTGCGGGTCAACGACAAGGTGCCGACGGTCCCGACGGGGACACCCCGGTAGGTGACCTCGGCGTTGGAAAAGATGCCGCCGGAGTCTGCGAACTCTGCGGTCACGCGGTACTGCCCGAAGCCGAGCAGGTTGTCGAGGCGGACGTATGTGCCGCCGACATAGACGATGCCGGCTATCGCGACGGCAACGAATGCAATCAGCTGAATCCTTACCAGTCGAGTGACCACAACGTCATCCTTATCGAATATCGTTCTGTCGGAGTGTTGGTTGCCCCGCGCTGATCCGGCTTCGCTCGCGGGCCGACAGGCCGTCCCAGATGCCGTGTAGTTCTTGGTGTGCGACGGCATAGCTTTGGTACTGCATGAGGACGGGGCAGTGTGCGCAGATCGATTTGGCCGGCAGTTCCAGACGCAACTGAACAGTCACCGGTGGGGAAAGTAGATGACGCTGTGTAGTCGGCGACAGGCGCCGCGCATCTGCCACTCCCAATGTTCGGGCGCAGCGTCGATGCGCCATTGATGTCGCCGTTGGGCATCATGGCCAGTCTTGAGCTAGGTGCAGTCCACTCACCACGGCTGCGGCCACCCTTGTGTGATCTCCGGGGGCGAACTCGCGGTCGCTGCAGTAGATGAACCGGTCGGGCCGGACAAGAAAGCCGTCGGCACGGGCTCGTCGCATCTGCCGCTCGAGCACTCCTTCGCTGTCCACGAAATGGTGACGAGGCTCAGCGAAATTCCCCAACCGCGCTCACCGAAATTCCCCACTCGTGAGCGGTCTTCACTGTAGCGGTTGGCGGGTTCCGGTGGTGGCTTTGCGGAGCTTCTCCGATCTGGCGTTGTGGTCCCGCAGGCGGTAGGAATCGCCGTCGAGGTTGAGCACGACGGAGCGATGCAGGAGTCGGTCGAGCATGGCTGCTGCGACGGTGTTGTCACCGAGCACTTCACCCCACGATCCGACGCCACGGTTGGTGGTCATTACGATCGATGTCTTCATATACCGTTGCGAGACAACCTGAAACAGCGCCGACGCCGCCTCACCGGGTAGCGGTAGGTAGCCGAGTTCGTCGATCACCAGCAGTGTCGGTCCGGCGTAGAACCGCATCGTCGTTGCCCACCGCCCTTCCAGTGCCGCCCTGTGGCAGCGGGCAGCGAGATCGGCAGCGGTGGTGAAGTACGTCCGATACCCGGCATGCGCAGCAGCCCTCGCGAGCCCGACCGACAGATGCGTTTTCCCGACCCCGGGCGGTCCGATGAGCAGCACATTCGTCGCCGTCTCCAAGTATCGGCAGGTCGCGAGCTCGTCGATGAGCTTGCGATCGACACCGGCTGCGGCGTCGTAGTCGAAGTCCTCGAGCGACGCCGGCGTCGGCAAACACGCGAACCGCAGTCGCCCGGTCAACCGGCGTGCCTCGGTGGCCTCGACCTCGATCGAGAGCAACCGGTCCAATGCCGCGGTCATCGACAGTTCCTCGGCTGCTGCTTGGTCGAGGACCGAGGGCAACGCTTCGGCGGCGTCGTGGAGTTTCAGGACCGCGAGGTGGCCGCGCAGGCGCTGATAAAGACTGGCCGCTTCGGCCGTGTTCGGTGCCGGCATCCGGTCGCTCGTCTTCTTGTCGGCCATCAGAGGGTGTTCCTTCCGTGTGCAGCCCGTTCGTAGACCGACAGGTCGTAGACGATCGCACCTGCATCAGTGGATTCGGTTGCGTGACTGCCGATTGCGGTCTGAACGTCTTGGGCGGACGGTGTTGATTCGGTCGATGTTCGGAGTTTCTCTGCGGCAGCGAGGGCGTCGGGTCCGGGTGGGATGCGTTCTTTGCGGCGGTGCGGGCGGCCGGTGTTCGCACCGGACATCGCTACTTGTTCGAGGGCGTAGATGTGGCCGTGGTCGCGGACCATCGCTCCGGTGCCATCGGCTGCGAGGTGGTGTCGGGCGATGGTGATCCCCGAGGTGGTGACGATGTCGATGACATCGGCGCCCAGAACGTGCGTCACGGTCACTGCAGCACAGGCGAGTTCGGGTGGGACCGAATACCGGTTGCCGCGATAGGAGACCAACGCTTGGCGGGAGGCGGTCCGGTCGGTGGTCAGGATCGCTGGATACGCGGTCGCTGGCATCGGATGCAGCCCTTCGGCGGTGGCGATCGTCGCCACCGACGCCTTCCCATCTTTTGTGGGTCGCAGCCGGGTGTCGCCGCGCAGACTGCAGAACCGATCGAGGCTCGCTTGCGCTTGCTCGACGGTCAGATCGTCCGAGAGTGTTCGCCACCACCGCTGCGCGGCAGTATGATTGGACTTCTCCACAGCGCCTTTACGGTTGCCGCGGCGCGGTGGACAGATCGCAACGGAGACACCGTAGTGTTTCGCGACGCCGGCGAAGCTGGCCGTGACCCGGCCCGACTCCGGGTGGCAAACCGTCGCCATCCGATCGAACCGCCACACGCGGCTGACTCCACCGAGTCCTCGGCAGATGCGGTCGAGTCCGTCGACGACATGCGGCTGCGTCATGTTCGGGGCGAGAACACCGCGCCACTTGCCCGAGCAGGCCAACGTTCCGACGAACAGATGTGCCATCGAACCCCACCCCCAGGAGGCGGGCGGGTTGGGTAGATCGACCCAATCCCACTGGGTCTCTTCACCGGGCGGGTGTTCGATCACCGCGTTGGGTCTTTCGGTTGCGGTGAGGCAGGCTTTGCAGATCGGGCGTAGCTTCAGCTCGCGGATCTTGCGGTGCAACGTTTGATACGACATCACATATCCGAGGTCTTCGAGCTCGTCGCACAAGGTACGGACCCACAGGTGCGGGTCGTCGATCAGGCGCGCGGTGACGTAGGCGAGGAACACCTCGAAGGGGTCCGGTGTGCTGCGTTTGCGCACTCCAGGGGTGGTGGCCCCGTTGAGGTAGGACCGTATGGTCTTGCGGTCGCGGCCGGTATGGCGCGCGATGTCGGCGATCTTCCAGCCTCGTTGGTGCAGGGCGTGTATTTCCACGTCTTCCTCCCGTGTAAGCATGAGGAGCGGGTCTCCTTCGGGTAGCTGGTGTGTGGTCAGAGACCACCAGCATCCGGGGAGACCCGCCCTCGTTGGCGGTGCCACACGGGTGGGGAATTTCAGTGAGCGTCAGTGGGGAATTTCGATGAGCGCCGTCAATGGCCCGCGGCGACTTTGTGGCTTGCGATCGCCGAGGCGTATTCGAGCTTCACCTCGGCAACTCCGGCCTCGGCCAGTTGCTTTGGGATCGGCGCCGACGGGAAGCCGACCCAGGTCCATTTGTTGTCGAGCACGACGTCCAGGCGTACGGGTGTAAGGTCCGATCCCACTACCCACGGCTGTTTTATGAAGGTTCCGCGTGGACTACGGTGCGATGAATCGATACCGAAGAACCCACCTTTGGTGCCGAGTTTGTACATCGGCTTGAGTCCATTGCCCGCGAGTAGGCGCGACAAACCGGGTATCTTCGATGCCGCCACGAAGAGGCCATCGCGTATTCGCGCTGCCGCCTCGTTCTCTAGCATCACGATGCGGCCGATGCGTAGCGAAAATTTAGTCAGCTGTTCGACATTGAGTCGTCGCTCGGCTTCGTATGTCTGCAGTAGTTCCGCATCGGCGTTACCGTTGAGGACTGCATCGAGCTTCCAGCAGAGATTCGCGGCGTCACGGACACCGGACGACACTCCCTGTCCGGCGAACGGCGGCATGATGTGCGCGGCATCCCCGGCCAGGAACACCCGCCCTTTGCTCCACTGTTCGGCTTGCCTGATATGGAAGGTGTAGCCCCAGCTACGGAATATTTCGACCTGGTCGTAGTCGATTCCGCGTTCGGCCAGCAGACCGCGAAGGCCTGCCTCGGTCTGCAACTGCTCCACTGTTTCACCTTTGTTGACCCGGTATTCGACACGGTGGTAGCCCATCGGACACGGGCAGTCCACACCAGGCCGTCGGGGGTCGGAAATGAAAGTGAAATCCAACGGGGCATCGGCGGGGAGGTCGTACCACGCTCGCAGTTGAATATCGAACCACGGTTCTTCGATGTGCTTGCCGGGCAGAGCGATACCGAGCAATTTGCGTACCGAGCTCGATCCACCGTCGGCGGCGATTACATAGCGCGACCTGATCAGCTGCTCGTCACCGCCACCCTCGATGGGACGCAGGGTGATGGTGACGGAGTCGGCGTCCTGTCTGAGACCGACGGCTTCGAAACCCGATGTAACGGTGACAGTGGGGAACCG
Source organism: Rhodococcus sp. I2R (assembly GCF_020889545.1). NCBI lineage: Bacteria > Bacillati > Actinomycetota > Actinomycetes > Mycobacteriales > Nocardiaceae > Rhodococcus > Rhodococcus sp. I2R. The sequence goes on along the minus strand of NZ_JAHUTG010000035.1, from coordinate 8,400 downwards.
GGTGATTCCCTCGCGCAGTACGCGCTCGAGCTCGGGTTGGTGGTAGTACGCCATACCCGGCACGCCCTGATCGCGACTCTCTGCAGAGAACATCGACAGAAACGTCTTGCCGCCGTGCTTGAAATGCACGCGGACGTCGGCGGACATGGTGGCCAACATGTCCTCGAACAAGCCCAGCCCCTGCCAGACACGGTGCGCGTCCTCGTCGGAGGCTATGGCTCGTTGGCGCGGATAGATCGAGATGTCGCGTTCGATCACCGCAGTGGTGATGCCCCGCTGTCCGAGAAGATTCGCTGCCGTCGCTCCGGTCGGACCCAACCCGATGATGACGACATCGACATCGACATCGACGTCTCGGAGCGGACGAATGTTGTTGCTGGTCATGCCATTCCTTATGTGTGATCTGTACGGTCCGCAACGGCGGTATTCGAGCGGACGCCGGTCGGCTGCCCAGGGAGGGGACGAAATGAACGCACTTCTGCATATACGTGCAGACGTCGCGGCTACTTCCGTCGTCGCGTTCGCGAACAGCTCCGTCGCGTCCACGAGGCTGATGACGATATCGTCACCTATGACCTATGCCATAGTCAAGTTTTTTTGACGAAATCGTCATATGTTCGGTGCGGACGCATACCGCAGCCACGAATGAGCGGAAAGCCGAGGATGACGTGCAGGAAACCATGGAGCCGAGTGCCGCGAGGAAAGTACGAGGGCAGAGTTTGCATCATGCTACGGCTCGAAAAGCGTGCGACGTTGACCCGTACGTCCGGCTCTATCGGGCGAGTTGCACGTCCGCGAGGGCACCGGCAATCACGAAGCCACCGGCAATTGCGCAGCCGGCCACCCGCGTCCTTTGTGGCAAGTGCGAGGTGAGAGCGAAGGCTGCGGTATCCCACACGTCGACGGCCACGCCTGCGCGAAGCAGCGTGCGCACCGTCTTCGGGGCGTACCTGGTTGCGGCGTACAGTCCGCCACCGATGTAGATTTCGCGAATTCCGAAGGTGCGGGCGGCAGCTCGCGTGGTGGAGACCGCAGCATCGGGTCCGGCGAGTAATTCGTTGGCTCGGGTGGGTGCGATCATATGGGCGATGCCGATCGCTGCGCGTGCGAGTCCGACCGCCTCGGGGAGCCGACGAGCGAGGTTGGAGGGGGAGCCGAAATTCATGAGTATTTCCTTATGTAGTGGGGATGGCGGTCTCGCGAGCCAACCGTCGGAGTAGACCGACGGACTTCTTGATGCCGAAGGCGACGATGGTGGTGTGGCCGTCGTCGTGACTCCACTGCAGCAGCGCCGATCCGTCCGCGATGGAGCCTTCGATGACGGCCGGCTCACCGAGCAGGGGGAGGGGGCCGACGACTTTGATGGATAGCCCGAGGATCTCGGTCCAGAAGTAGTCGTCGGTAGGTGGGCACGTCGGTTCGAGGCCGAGCGCGGATGCCGCGGCCACTTTGCCCTGCGCGACGGCATTCGACCAGAACGGTGCTCGGCTGGACGCCGCTCGCGAGTAGGTGACATCTCCGGCCGCGAATACGTTGGGAACCGCTGTCGCGCAGAGGTCGTCGATAGCCACCCCGCGCCCGTCGGCGATACCGGATCCGTCGAGCCAACCTGTCTCGGGGACATCGCCGGCGCACGTGACGACCAGATCGGCAGTGAGAATTCGATCTGCAATCTTGATGCCCACGACGCGATCTCCGGTCAACGCGACCGGGCTCTCAGCCTGTACGAACTCGACCGATGCGGCTGCGGCCCTTGCCACGATCGCGTCGGACAGGAAGGGGCCCAGGAGCCGCTTCAGCGGAGGATCGATATCGACAACGGTCACCGCGATACCGCGCGCAGCGCAGGCACTGGCGACCTCCATCCCGAGGAAGCCGGCGCCGACGACGATTGCGGTTCTGGCCTCGTCCAGTGTCGGGCGCAGTGCACGGACGTCGGCGAACGTCCGTAACACGGTCTCTCCCGATTGATCCGGACCCGCGATGCGACGCGCGGCTGCGCCGGTGGCCACGATCAAAGCGTCGTAGGAAATTTCGGTGCCGACGGCGGTTGTAATTGTGCGGGCCTCGGTATCTACCGACACCGCGCGATCGACGATCGTCGTGAGTTCGAGATCCGAAAGGTCCCACGTTTCCGCTTTGGCCGCTCCATCTTTGAGGACATGCTTCGACAGCGGTGGTCTTGCGTAGCAACCGTCGGGATCAGCGCCAATCATGATCAGCGGGCCGGCGTGCCCGCGAGCACGGAGCTCACGAGCTGCGGTGCATCCGGCGATGGAGTCTCCGACGATGACAATGCTGCGAGCGACCGACGTCACGCCTGTTCTCGCAAGGCCGCGACCGGACACACACCGATGGCCGACCGCGCCGAGGCCGCGAGGTCGTCGGGAATCTCCTCGTTGTCGAAGGCGTAGTGCAGTTCGCCTTCGTCGTCCAGGCTGAACACTTTCGGTGCCTGGTCGGCGCATATTCCATGGCCCTCGCACCGGTCCCAATCAACGTTGATTCTCACAGCGGTGTCCCTTCTGCCGCCACCAAGTGCAGTGGCAGACGTTCGTATCGATGGATGACGTTGTTGACGGCCCGCTTGGGCGTTCCGGCGGGCACGAATCGTTCCACGCGTCGCGCGAGGACCCGCAGCATGGTCTGTGTCTCCAAGCGCGCGAGACCCTGGCCTGCGCAACCGTGCGCGCCGGATCCGAAGCCGAGCTGGCGAGCAGCGTCTCGGGTGATGTCGAAGGCATCGGGGTCGTCCCATTCCGCCTCGTCGCGGTTTGCCGATGCGTAGATCACCAGTACGCGTGCGCCTTTCGGGACTCGTGATCCGTCGATCTCGACGTCGCGCACAGCTCGGCGCGAGAAGGCCCTGATCGGGGATTCGTATCTGACGACCTCGTTGACGGCATTGGGAATCAGATCCGGGTTCTGCCGGATCGCCTGCCACTGCTGGGGGTGCCGAGCGAACAGGTCGAGTGCACCGGAGATCGCACCGATGGTGGTGTCGAGCGAGGGGCCGAGGTAGTCGATCATCAGCGCCGGGCACGAGGACTTGGCGATCTTGTTCTCGTCGGCGGCTTTCAGAACGTCGTCGCCCATACTCCCAGGGATCACCGATCGTTCTCGCACCACCCGCCTCGAGAAGGCCAGCATTTCGGCGGCGCCCTTGACTGCGGCAACCGAGTGCCGGTTGACGGGGCCGAGAGAGTCGAATGTTGCTCCCGCCCAACGGAGGAGATCCTCACGCCCGTCCTCGGGCCAACCCACGAGATCGGGCACGATCGACATCGGCAGCGCCGTCGCGAGATCGTCGACACCGTCGACGGACTGCTTGCTCAGGGCCGCGTCGACGATGCCCTCGGCTTTCTCCTGCACCGCCGAGGTCATCTTTCGCACTGCCTTGGGGGTCAGGCGGTGAGCCAGGACCGAACGCTTCGTTGCATGCTCGTCGCCGTCGCTGTTGAGTGTCGTGCCGCGGCCCAGTCTGTTGGCCACCGGGTTGAGTGCGACGCCGTCCCCCGAGACGAAGGTCTCATCGTCGAGCAGCACTGCCTTGCAGTCGGCGTAACGAGAGATGGCAAACACCTGCTGATGCGGAAGCCACACCACAGGGCCGAGCGCACGCAGCGTGGCGTAATGAGGGTACGGATCGAGAATGCTCTGGGTTGAGTAGATGTCGGTGCGGTATTGCGGGATCGAAACGTTCGTTGTCATCAAGTCCTCGAGACAGCCGGGGAGCTGGCCGCGTCGCCAGCTATTGACGATATCGTCACCCATGGGGGTTGCCTTCGTCAAGCTTTTTTGACGAATTCGTCATTCTGGTACGCGATAGGCTGCCCTCCTACATCCCGCGAGCAGGAGTAAAACTGTGCCCGAAGGCAACCGAGTCGAGCCCCGGAAGGCTCGCACCAGCACCAAAGCCGCGCTCGTCAAGGCTGCGCAAGGTTTTCTGGCCAGCGGCAGCACCAACGCACCCGTTCTGGAAATCACCCAGGCCGCCGACGTCAGCAACGGATCGTTCTACAACTACTTCGAATCCAAGGAGGAGCTGTGGCAGGCGGCAATCGATGCAGCACTCGAATCCGCCGGCGACTACCTTGATTCACTCACTGTCGACCTGGACGACCCGGTGGAGAAGTTCACCCAGTCTTTTCGGCTGTCCGGACGACTCTTCCGCCTCCAGCCGCAACTGAGTCGCGTCCTGCTCAACTCCGAGGCTGCGGCGTTCGCCGCATCCGGAGGCCTGGCGCCGCGTTCACGCCGCGATATCGAATCAGCCTTCGCCCAAGGACGATTTGACGTGGATGACGCAGATCTCGCACTCGCGATCGTGGCCGGTTCTCTGCTGTCCATGGGGCGGCTATTGCTTGCCCAACCTGAGCGAGACGAGACAACAACCGTCGATGGCACGACGGAGCGAGTGCTCAGAGCCCTGGGAGTCTCTGCCAACGAGGCTCAAAGACTCTGTCGCATGGAGCTTCCAGCAAACTACAGCGTCGATGTGCGAGCAGCCGTCGATCCGACCGACGGCAAGGGTGGTCGACACTGAAGGAGCCGGTGACAGAGTGTGTTCGCGTGAGGATCCGGTCCCGATGTCGGGTCTGGTCACCAGAATCTGTCCCGTGTCGAACGGTGGCCGGTTCAGAATGAAGTCCGGGTCGGCCCTGCCACCTGGCGAACAGAGCATCGTCGTAGCCGGTGCCGGTGACGCGCTTCATGTTCTGGCCCGGGGGCTGCATGTGCTTCGCATCTTCTCGACCGACAAGCCGGTGATGTCGTTGACCGAGGTCGCCGCCGGTGCCGAGCTGGCACGGCCGACAGCCCGGGGATACTGCTGACGCTCGAAGAACTCGGCTACGTCAGATCCGGCCACGCCGGCTACACCCTGACCCCACGGGTGCTCGAACTCGGAATGGCCTACATCGGTGCCCTCAACCTCTGGGACATGGCATGGCCTCACCTTGAAGAACTGGTGGCCTTCACACCGGCGAATCGTCGTCGATGGCCCAGCTCGACGGCTCCGACATCGTCTACCTCGCACGGGTGGCGGTACCCAAGCTCATCTCGCTGCGTGTCGACATCGGGACCCGTTTTCCCGCGATGGTGACCTCCCAAGGGCGAGCTCTTCTCTCGGCGATGGACCGGGATTCGGTACACGAGCGACTGTCCGAGCCGAGCCGCTCGGGGATTGCTTCGAAAGTGTTCACGGCCGCACAGATCGACGAGATACTCGATGAAACAGCGGAGCGCGGATGGGCACTGGCCGATCAGGATCTGGCACCGGGCGTCCGCTCGATCGCAGTACCGGTACACGACGGCCGCGGAGTTGCCCTCGCAGCCATGAACATCACCGTCCACGCCGCCGAAACGACCGTCGAACTGCTACGTGAGAGGTACCTGCCTCGGCTTCTTGATGCGGCTGCTGACACATCGGCCGACTGGAGTGCGTGGCAAAACCGCCCGATCGAACCAGCGCGGCGAAAGGCTCCGTGTCGAGGTCATGATTTCGTCGCGATTCGCGTAAACGGAGTGACCACGTCGAACCTCATGACAGACGCAACGCTGAACTGCGCTGAATACGCTTACGCCCTTCCGTCGAACCCGGTCCGATCATCGAGATCCCGGGTTTCGTTGTCTTGGATCTTCCGCTCGACACCACGTCCATCGGATATGTCCCGTTCAGCGATCAAGGCGGCTGGGAGTGGAAGATCGGCGGAATCGCGTAGCCGATCGCGAGCTCGCAGCACACTGCGGTCCAACATCCGAACAGTTCTCTGCGTCCTCTCGCTGTCGGGATTCAGATGGACCTCGAGCGATCATGAGGCCGGGGCCATGTCCGAACTCAGCTTCTTGCGGCCGTAGTCGATGAAATACTGCAAGTTGCCCGTTTCGGGGCTGATTTCGACGGTGCTTTCGTCGATGCATTGACTGTTGCCGTACGTGATCACCTCAGTGAACGTCGCGGTTGTCTCGGCGGTCAGGAACTGCGTCCAGGTACCCCCACACCCGAGTTCTGGGTACTCCACGTCGGCGACGAGAATGCCGTCCTGTTCGCGTATAACCGCTCGGACGCTGTAGTCGACTGAATCGCCGCTGACCTGACCGGCCCAGGTTCCGATGTATTCGGCATTCGGTCTGCCGGCACCGATCAGGAAGGTCGCGCTGGTGTCGCTGTCCATTCCGCGGAGTTCCGCGACACTGCTCGCTACGCCGCGCCACATGGTTGCCAGTATCGGCCCGCCACCGATGATCGTTTGCCCCACCTGCCCCAACACATACTTTGGGGCGGTAGCAAGAATGGGGCTCAGGCAATCGGCGGTGACGACGAAGACGTCGGTGAAGTCCAGCCCGTCGATGCTCGGCTCGATCGTGCCGGCCACACACTCCACGAACTCGGCCTGCTGCAGAGCGGCCTCGACTTTTTCGCTTCCCCCGAACGGTCCGATCGCGACGTCCACAGCGAACAACGACAATTCCACGTAACTCAAGACAGCTTCTGCCGCCAACTCCCCACTCCTGGGTGGACTGTCGGGCAGGTAACGGAACGTCACTGATCCACCCGGCAACAAAGCGCCCTCTCGGTCTAGGTCGGCCGAAAACACGAGGTCGTAGACGAGTTGAGTAGCGATGTTCGACACATCGAGACCCGGGCCTCCTTGTCCGGGTCTGGGCGGCTCCGTTCTCACCCGGTAGACGAATGGTGAGTTCGAGTGCAGGTCCAGCCGAATACCTCCGGCGCCGTCGATGGCAAGGCACGGCCATGCCACATCGCGTGTCACACGCTGAACCGTGTACTCGACACCCGACGGTGCCTGAACACTGGACTGACAGTCCGCCGGCCGAGGGAACGTCTGCCCTGCTGCTTGGCCAACGAGATCGCTCATCTGCCGCACAATTTTTTGCATCGATAGGAAGCCCGCGACGAATCTCGACAGATGCATCGTCGTAGCGGATACAACTCGCGTGGACGGATCCCACTGCGCTGGATGAATGTCCAAGTCCCCGGCGGAGTTTTCACTCACGAAGACCAGCAAGTCTCCAGCGTTCAGACGTCGGTCGACGTCGACACCGCCATCCACTCGGGTTTCGATGGCAATCGGCGTGTCGGGCTGAATCCGTCCTTCGCCCAGCGTGATGGAGATTGCATCGGAGATGGTATCCAGATACGTCACGGCCTGGCCCGGTGTCGACGGCGCCGGTTCGACCGAGACTGATGTCCCTTCGGGCGCTACCGAGGCTCCCGCCGAGACCGTGACGCTGCCCACTGACACGGAGAAACCATCTGGGCCTACTTGGTTCTCGGGACGCGCCTGCGGTGCAGGCGATGCGCACGAGGCTGCGAGCAACATGATAACGGAGATTGCCGTGAGACGACAAGACACGGCCACGACGACTCCCGTTCCGAGAAATAGTGCGAGCGAACAGCTCACCCCAAGATGTGATCCTATTCGAATTTGCCATTGATCAGAAAAATTTGCATCTGTTTGACTGATCCCCGTTGGGGACCAGTGCGGCGGTGGCGACGACAACGAGCATCACACCGATCGCCGTGTACGAAATGCCGGTGGCAACGATGTACACCAGGGGTTCGCGCCGATCAGCACCGCCAAGACGACGGCCCATCGGTCACCCTCCGCTTTGAACGATGCGGACCACCGGCTTCATAGCGCCGCGACCCCGCCAACCAACACTCCCGCGGTTACGAGCGCCACCACGGACGGGACCCAGATGTTGGGAGCTTCGTCGAAGACCCACTGAGTGACACCGGTGATCGCGAACATGATCGCACCCGCCCACAAGGTGATGGCGAGGCGATCCACCGCCAGAGATTTCGGTCCGAGATGCGCCAGTGGAGCACGTTCGTGGCCACCGGCTACTGCTGAGGACGGGGTGCGCAGTGGACGTCGCTCGCAACTCGGCGCAGTCAGCACACTCCGTCATCTATCTGAATCGGGCTGCAGTTTCGGTTTGGGAAGTAATGTGCCACTCACAACTTGACGCGAACGAAAGGTCCTCGATGACTGACCCGCGCTGGCCGGATGATGCGAACACGTCGCAGCGTCTTCCGTCGTTGCCTGAGCACCTCGCTGACGGCAGGAAGCTCGAGCCGCGGACCTCAGTTCCGCCGGGACCGGGCTGGTATCCCAACCCAGCGGTCGGGGCGACGCAGTGGTGGGACGGACACCGATGGGCACAGCCAGCACTGCCTCAGATGACGGCGTACGGACCCGCCGCACAGGCACCTCTCGGCTACAACGTAGCGTCGGCACCAGTGTTCGTCTGTCGGCGGACATGAAAAACTGCCCACGGGCGGACATGAAAATGCCCACTGACGGTCAATAAGAACTGCCCACGGGCGGACACGAAAGTGCCCGCCGGCGGTCATGAATCTGCCCAGACCAC
>NZ_JAHUTG010000034.1:0-34964 GCF_020889545.1 Rhodococcus sp. I2R | reverse complement strand
CGCCGAAGGCAAAACCAAACGCGACATCATTCGCTGCCTCAAACGAGCCGTCGCCCGCGAAATGTTCCAACTCCTCACCCACAAAACCACCGCTTGACACTCATAGGAGCATCACATGCGGCGAAGCCGCTAGATCTCGACGCTGGTTTCCTCGGCGAAGGTCCTGAACTCGGTGGCGTCGTCGGCCATCTCGGTGAGCCGTCCGTAGAAGATCCCGCGGGCCTGCTCGGCGACGATTGCCTGATGGATGGGGAAGGCGGCACGCGGCGCCACCGCGCGCAGGAAATCGACCGTTTCGGAAATCTTCGACCAGGGCGCTGCAGCGGGGATCGCGAGCACGTCCACCTTCTGCTCGGGGACGAACAGGGAGTCGCCGGGGTGGAACAACTGCGCAGGATTCTCCGGAGTACCGAGCAGGTAGCCGGTGTTGTCGATCGTGGGTAGCTCGGGATGGATCACCGCATGCGTTCCGCCCACACCTGTCACCTGAATCCCGCCGACTGTGAAGACGTCGCCCGCGTTCGTCGTGGTCCAGCGCTCGCCGAGCTGCGAGGCCGTCATCGGATCGGCATAGAGCTGCGCGCTCGGGTTTGCCTGCAGCAGCGCAGGCAGACGTTCGAGATCGACGTGATCCGGGTGCTGGTGCGTGATCAGGATGGCGTCGAGTCCGGTGATGCCCTCGAAACCGTGCGAGAAATTGCCCGGATCGAGGAGCACCGTGGTGCCGTTCAGCTCGACGAGTACACAGGAGTGTCCGAAGTGGGTCAGTCGCATATTTCCCACAGTAAGCGCAGTTTCGCGCCTGCACGAGGTACTGCGTAGACTCTCCACCTGCCGGTACCTATATCTCGAGGAGCTCCCACGTGGCCCGTGTTGTTGTCGACGTCATGCCCAAGGCCGAAATTCTCGACCCGCAGGGTCAGGCCATCGCAGGTGCGCTCGGACGTCTCGGCGTGGCCGGAGTGTCCGATGTCCGCCAGGGCAAGCGATTCGAGCTCGAGGTCGACGACAGTGTCGACGACGCCGAACTCGAAAAGATCGCCGAGTCCCTGCTCGCCAATACGGTGATCGAGGACTGGAAGGTAACCCGACTCTCATGAGTGCGCCCAGCTCGACTGCCCGCGTCGGCGTCATCACCTTCCCCGGCACCCTCGACGACGTCGACGCCTCCCGCGCCATCACCCTCGCCGGCGGTGAGGCCGTCAGCCTGTGGCACGCCGACGCCGACCTTCGCGGCGTCGACGCCATCGTCGTACCCGGCGGGTTCTCGTACGGCGACTACCTCCGCGCCGGCGCCATCGCCCGGTTCGCTCCGGTGATGGAATCGGTGGTGAAAGCAGCCGAGGGCGGCATGCCCGTGCTCGGTATCTGCAACGGATTCCAGGTGCTGTGCGAGGTCGGTCTGCTTCCCGGTGCGTTGACGCGCAACGAGGCCCTGCATTTCGTGTGCCGTGACCAGTGGCTGAAGGTGGAGAACACCGAGACCGCGTGGTCCTCGCGGTACGAGGCCGGCGCCGAGATCCTCATCCCTGTCAAGAACGCCGAGGGCCGTTTCCAGGCTTCGGAGAAGGTGCTCGACGAACTCGAGGGCGAGGGCCGCGTGGTGTTCCGCTACAGCGGATCCAACCCCAACGGTTCCCAGCGCGAGATCGCCGGCATCTCCTCGCCCAACGGACGTGTCGTCGGGCTCATGCCGCACCCCGAGCACGCCACCGAAGCGCTCACCGGACCGAGCGACGACGGACTCGGCATCTTCTACTCGGCACTGGACGCGATCGTCTCGGCGTAAATTGTCGGTGGCCGGCGCTACTCTGCAGCCATGACACTGACACTTGGCATGATCACGATGGATTCCGTGGACCCGGGACCGCTCGCGCGGTGGTGGGCCGAGCAGGTCGGCGCAGAGATCGTCGAGGAGAACGAGGGCTGGTTCTACGTCCTCGCACTCGACTCTGCGCCGTACCGGTTTGCGTTTCAAAAGATCGACGATCCGACGCCCGGCAAGAACCGCGTCCACTTGGACCTTACGACCGCGGACCTCAGTGGTGAGGTAACTCGGCTGGTCCAGGCGGGCGCCAGCGAGGTAGCCCGGCACACGATGGGCGATTTCGAATGGGTCACCCTGGCCGACCCGGACGGCAACGTCTTCTGTGTGGCAGGAGCGCACTAAGCCTCACGATCAGCGAGCTCGAGGAGCGTGTCTGCGAGGATTCCTTTCGGCGTGATGGTGTGCTGGGCGGAGACCTGGCAGAACTCGCCATCCCTCCAGAAGTACACCTCGCGGGAGAGTGGGTTCGGTGTGTTCTTCGATAGCGTGTCCGCGAGGCCGACCAGGAGTTCGATTGCCCGCACCGCTTCGACGACGTCGAGTGGACGGTAGTAGTCGATCTCGTACGCGCTGGGAATGGCAAACAGAACACCGAACGGCGCTTCTCCCAGATGGTTCGTGATCAGGGTGGGCATGTCCGCAATTTTCGACGCCAAATAGATCGAGTTGCCGCGCTGCACCTCGATGGCTATACCATCCTTGACCATGCTTTCGCAGGTGTCGAACGCCACCGCACCGGTGTGTTCGCGGCCGAATGCCCACGCGGCCTCCATGTCTCGATTCTTCAGATATCGATCCGACAGCGTCAGTGCGAGGTCCGGAAACGTCAGGTTGAGCACCCGCCGCGGCGAATCCGGTGTGTCCAGAAGAGGTTGGGAGTATTCGTACTCGTCAATCCTGTGCAGGGCACCCAGGGGAACGACGCGCTCGCGGAGCCGCATGTAGAACTCCTCGTCGGGAAGGCCAAGCAGGTAGTCCGGGTCGCTGTGCTTCTGTGACTCCAGAACGATCGTCACATGCGTTTCGATGATGTCGTCCCAATGCTGGCGTTGTGCGTTTCGACACCGTTCGACCAGGTTGTCCAAGGCAATGTAGCCATCGGTGCCGGCCCTCAAGGTCCTCGCGTCGACCTTCGACACCTCGACTCCGTGTCGTTCGAACGCGGCTATCACCTTCATCCGGACAATCGCGATTGCTGTTGCGTGCGAGGCCTGCTCGGCCAAGGTCGATTCGAATTTCACTGTTCCCCCAAGGTTCTGTGCACTGCTTGAATGCTCCTTGGTCTGTTCGACGCAATTGCTGACACAATGGTTCCCATGTCGTCCAGAGCTTCTGTGTCCACTGCGTCTGCTACCGGTCTGTGCAACTTCATCGATGTCTCGCCGTCGCCTTTTCATGTGTGCCGGACAGTGTCGGTACAGCTCGAGGAAGTCGGCTTCGTGCGTGTCGACGAGCGGGATGCGTGGCCGACCGAGGCCGGGCGTTACTACCTCATTCGCGGCGGATCTCTCGTCGCGTGGAGCACCGAGAGCGAGGGCCCGTTCCGCATCGTCGGCGGTCATACCGACAGTCCCAACCTTCGCGTCAAGCAACATCCCGATCTCGAGTCCGCAGGGTGGCAGATGGTCGGGCTCGAACCCTACGGCGGTGCGTGGCTCAACTCGTGGCTCGACCGCGACCTCGGCGTTTCCGGCAGGCTGAGTGTCAAGGACGGCAACACAATTGGTGAGGTTCTCGTCAAAGTCGACGAACCGATTCTGCGTGTGCCTCAACTTGCTATCCACCTGTCCGAGGACCGCAAGGGCGTCACCCTCGATCCGCAGCGTCACGTCAATGCTGTGTGGGGTGTGGGTAATTCGCCGCGATCGTTCATCTCGTTCGTGGCCGAGCGGGAAGGCGTCGACCCTACGGCGGTGCTCGGATGGGAGCTGATGACACACGATTTGGCTCCCAGTGCAGTGGTCGGGGTGGAGTCGGAACTGATCAGTGCGCCGCGCTTGGACAACCAGGGCACCTGTTACGCCGGAACCCAGGCATTGATTGCGGCAGTGCAGAATCCGACGGACTTCACTCCTGTTCTCGCGCTGTTCGACCACGAGGAGGTCGGCAGCATGTCCGACCGGGGAGCCTTCTCGGATCTGCTGAGCACCGTGCTCGAACGCATCGTGCTCGGACGAGGCGGTGGGCGTGAAGACTTCCTACGGACCATGGCCGGTTCCATCTGCGCCTCGGGCGACATGGCCCATGCGACGCATCCCAACTACCCCGACCGGCACGAGCCTGCGCATCGCATCGAACTCGGCGGAGGGCCGGTGCTCAAGGTCAACCAGAATCTGCGTTACGCGACCGACTCGGTCGGTGCCGGGGCGTTCGCGGTGGCGTGCGAGCAGGCCGGTGTACCGCTGCAGCGCTACGTCCATCGAGCCGATCTGCCCTGCGGATCGACCATCGGTCCCATCACGGCGTCGCGGACGGGCTTGTCGACGGTCGACGTCGGGGCCGCTCAGCTCGCTATGCACTCCTCCCGCGAGCTCATGGGCGCCTCGGATATCGAGGCCTACGCCGACGCGCTGGCGGCCTTCCTGATGCCCTCCGGGCCGGTGTCGATGTAGGCGCACGGCGCGGAGTGGAGAAAGCGCACGATAGACTCTCACTGGCATTTCGCTCCAGGAAGGGACCCCACTCCTCGTGTCCGCTCACTCTGTCCACACCGATACAGTTTCAGCCGCAGCCTCCACTCCGGATGTGACGCAGCCGTACAAAGAACTCGGACTCAAGGACGACGAGTACGCCCGCATCAAGGAGATCCTCGGCCGTCGGCCCACCGACGCCGAGCTCGCGATGTACTCGGTCATGTGGAGCGAACACTGCTCCTACAAGTCCTCAAAGGTGCACCTGAAGTACTTCGGTGAGACCACCACGGATGAGATGCGCTCCTCCATGCTCGCGGGCATCGGCGAGAACGCCGGCGTCGTGGACGTCGGCGACGGCTGGGCGGTCACGTTCAAGGTCGAGAGCCACAACCACCCGTCCTATGTCGAGCCGTATCAGGGTGCCGCCACAGGCGTCGGCGGCATCGTCCGCGACATCATGGCGATGGGCGCACGCCCCATTGCCGTCATGGACCAGCTGCGTTTCGGCGCCGCGGACGCACCCGATACACGCCGAGTTCTGAGCGGCATAGTCTCGGGCGTCGGTGGCTACGGAAACTCCCTGGGCCTCCCCAACGTCGGCGGCGAAACGGTGTTCGACGCCTCGTACGCGGGCAACCCGCTCCTCAACGCCCTTTGTGCCGGGGTCATGCGTGTCGAGGACATGCACCTGGCGTTCGCCTCGGGCGTGGGAAACAAGATCATCCTGTTCGGAGCGCGTACCGGTCTCGACGGCATCGGCGGTGTGTCGGTGTTGGCTTCGGAGACGTTCGACGGTGACGAGACCGGTGGAGGCAGGAAGAAGCTTCCGGCGGTGCAGGTTGGCGACCCGTTCGCGGAGAAGGTACTCATCGAAGCTTGCCTCGAGCTGTATGCGGCCAAGTTGGTCGTCGGCATTCAGGATCTTGGTGGTGCCGGATTGTCCTGCGCTACATCCGAACTCGCATCGGCCGGTAGCGGCGGCATGCATATCGCGCTGGAGCAGGTCCCGATGCGCGCCACCGGGATGACGCCGGCCGAGGTGCTCTCGAGCGAATCGCAGGAGCGCATGTGCGCCGTCGTGACACCCGAGAACGTCGAGGCGTTCATGGCCGTGTGCAAGAAGTGGGATGTCCTCGCTACCGTGATCGGTGAGGTCACCGACGGCGACAACCTCGAGATCACCTGGCACGGCGAGACAGTGGTCGACGTGCCGCCGAAGACCGTCGCGCACGACGGGCCGGTTTACTCGCGCCCGGTGCAGCGTCCGGCCACCCAGGACGCGTTGGTCGCGAACACCACCGCCTCGCTGAAGCGTCCGGAGACCGCCGACGAACTGAAGGCGACGCTGCTGAAGATGATCGGCTCGCCGCAGCTGTGCAGCCGCCGATTCATCACAGAGCAGTACGACCGCTACGTCCGCGGCAACACGGTCCTGGCCGAGAACGCCGACGCCGGAGTAATTCGCATCGACGAGCAGACGGGACGCGGTATCGCGCTCGCTACCGATGCGTCCGGTCGCTACACCGCGCTCGATCCGTACCGGGGCGCTCAGCTCGCTCTCGCGGAGGCTTTCCGCAACGTTGCAGTCACCGGCGCAACGCCGAAAGCGGTGACCAACTGCCTCAACTTCGGTTCTCCCGAGGACCCGGGCGTGATGTGGCAGTTCCAGCAGGCCGTTCGCGGTCTCGCCGACGGCTGCGTCACCCTCGGCATTCCGGTCACCGGTGGCAACGTCAGCTTCTACAATCAGACCGGCTCCGAACCGATCCTGCCGACGCCCGTCGTCGGCGTTCTGGGCGTCATCGACGATGTGCACCGCCGCATCCCGACGGGCCTCGGGCTCGAGCCCGGCGAGACGCTGATCCTGCTCGGCGAGACCCGCGACGAGTTGGACGGTTCCATCTGGGCTCAGGTCGAGCACGACCACCTCGGCGGTGTCCCGCCGGAGGTCGACCTCGCTCGCGAACAGCTGCTCGCCGATATTCTGCTCGCGGGTTCGCGTGACGGGCTGGTCAGTGCTGCGCACGACCTGTCCGAGGGCGGACTTGCGCAGGCTGTCGTCGAGGCGGCACTGGCCGGCGAAACAGGATGCCGCATCCTGCTTCCCGAGGGTGCCGATCCGTTCGTCGCCCTGTTCTCCGAATCGTCGGCGCGAGTGCTGGTCGCGGTGCCGCGCACCGAGGAGACCCGCTTCACCAGCATGTGCACGGCACGTGGACTGCCGTGGACGCGCATCGGCGTGGTCGACGAAGGCGCAGACGACATCGAGATTCAGGGACAGTTCTCGGTCTCGCTGGCCGAGCTTCGTGAGACCTTCGAGGCCACTCTTCCCAGGCTTTTCGGGTAGGGCAGTGTCCAGGGGAGAGCTATCGGAGGCGCCACAGAGCAGAGTCGAACGCGAGCACACGCACTATCGGCTTCCGGTCGAGTTTTCGGTGCCTTCCCCGGACAAGCATCCCTTCGTCATGTGGATGTGGGGGCTGCTTCGGCTGGACTTCACCGGCATCGTGTTCGGGGCGCTGTTCTTCTGCTGGTCGTTGACTCCGTCGCTGCTTCCCCGCGACTGGCTCTTCCAAGGGTTGATCGGGGGCATCAACGCCGCCATCGGATACGGCGTCGGCGTCGCGGTGTACTGGGTCGTCTACCGGTTGTTCCTCGCAGGAAAGCCGTGGTGGCCGCCCCCGCGTCGCGTCGAAATAGTGGTCAAGATCGCCGTCCCGGTGATCGCAGGTCTGACTGTGCTGTACATGCTGTATCTGTCGGCGGGGTGGCAGCGCGAGTTGGCCGCGCTGATGGACGCGGAGGGAACGACCACGACCGGGTACTTCCGGACCGGGGCGCTCAGCATCGCCGTCGGCGCACTTCTGATCTCCACCTGGCGTGTTCTTCGTGACCTGGTGCGTCTGGTGGCGCGGCAGGTCAACCGCATCGTCAAGATGCCTCGCGAGGTCGCCAACGTCATCGGCGTGATCATCGTGGTGGTGCTCGTGATCGCGCTGGTGCAGGGCGTGCTGTTGCGCGGATTGTCCAACGTCGTCAACTCGGCATTCAGCTTGCAGAACAACGAGACTCGGGTGCGAGTCGAGCAACCTCTGATCCCGGAGCGGTCGGGCAGCCCGGAGTCGTTGGCGCCGTGGGACACCCTCGGGTTCGAGGGCCGCAATTTCGTCGCGGGTGGGCTGAGCGCCGAGGAGATCTCCGAGGGACTCGACAGGCCCGCGCGCGAACCGATCCGCGCGTACGCAGGTCTCGAGACCGCGGCGACGCAGGACGGGCGTCTCGACATCGTTGTCGCGGAACTCGAACGTACCGGCGCGTTCGAGCGGGCGGCACTCGTGGTGGTCCCGACCACCGGAACGGGTTGGGTCAACCCCACCGCGATCACGGCCGAGGAGTTGCTGTTCGCGGGCGATGTCGCCACCGTGGCCACCCAGTACTCCTATCTACCGAGTTGGATTTCTTTTCTCGCCGAGCGCGAGAAGGCAGCAGTAGCGGGCAAGGCACTCATCGACCGGGTCCGGGAGCGGTGGCTGCAGGAACCGGAGCAGACCCGGCCCAAGCTCTACATCTACGGAGAGAGCCTGGGAGTGCAGGCGGGTGAGGGCGCGTTCGACGGGCTTGCCGAGATACGCGAGAGTGTCGACGGTGTCCTCTGGGTGGGTCCACCGAATGCAAACCGGCTGTGGTCGCAGTTCGTGACGCGCCGCGATCCCGGCACGCCCGAGGTGCGACCGGTCTACGCGGACGGGTTGGTCGTTCGATTCGCCGACAACGCCAGCATGATCCCACCAGCGGACCAGCCGTGGCTCTACCCGCGTGTGCTGTACGTCCAGCACGCATCCGATCCGGTGGTGTGGTTGTCGCCCGACCTGCTGTTCGAGAGGCCGGACTGGTTGTCCGAGCCGCCGGGGCCGGATCGTCTGCCGGACATGCGTTGGTTCCCGATCGTCACGTTCTGGCAGGTCGCAGCCGATCTGACCAATGCTGCGGGCGTCCCGGACGGCCACGGCCACAACTACGGAACGCTCGTACTCGATGGTTGGGTCGCGATCGCCGCCCCCGAGGGATGGACCGAGGAGGACACCGCACGGGCGCGCGGGGTGATGGAGCAGTACGCGGGCAGGGACGGTCCCGAGAAATGAAGCCACTCGTTCTGGGTGCGATCACCACGGCGTGGAGCACTGCAATCGTCCCCGCTCTGGACTTGCCGCCGCGTCGACGAGCCCTGCTGAACGCTGCCCTCGGGATCGGTGTGGTGAGCGTGAGCGGGTTCGGCGCGTCGGGTCAGAGTCTCGAGCAACTCGGGTTGACGAGGTGGGGCAGCGGACTTCGCTGGGGCGCCGGCGCGGCCGCGGTCCCGATCATGGGAGCGGTGTTCGTCGCTGCCGTTCCCGCCCTGTCCGAGCGGGTGCGTCCGTCGGACGCGGCTCCGGCCGAATGGGTGCTCTTCCACATTCCGGTCGGCACGGTGATCACCGAGGAGCTGAGCTTTCGCGGTTTGTTCGACGCTCTCGCGCCGGGACTTTCGCCCCTCTTCTTCGGCCTCTGGCACATCCGCCCGGCACGCGCGGCCGGGGATTCGGTCGTCGGCACTGTCATCGGTACCGCCGCCGCAGGAATGGTGTTCTCGTGGCTGCGGCGCCGCAGTGGCAGTGTGCTGGCACCTGCGCTCGCGCATTTCGCTCTCAACGCATCAGGTGCGATGCTCGCCGCTCGCGCGTCGCGGACGTTCTAGTCTGGGCGGCATGGCCCCGAGTAAGACTGTGACCCCCGAGCAGGTCAGGACCGCCGTGCTGGCCGTCGTCGACTGGGTGCGCGACGGCTCCGTCGACAAGCCCCCGCGGGCCGCGCTCGCCGATGCGGTCCGCGCTACCGCCCGCACGCTTGCCCAGGTGGCGCCGGGATCGTCCGTCGAGGTGCGTATCCCTCCGTTCGTCGCGGTCCAGTGCATCACCGGCCCACGTCACACACGCGGGACGCCGCCGAACGTCGTGGAGACCGACGCCCGGACCTGGCTCGAGGTTGCCACCGGTCTTCGGCAGTTCGAGGACGCCCTTGCTGACGGTTCCATCACCGCCTCGGGAAGCCGGGCGAGCGAAGTGGCTCATTGGCTGCCGATCGTCGGAACGTGAGCCTGTAGGTGAACGGAGAATGGACGGCACAGGGGTGGCAACTTTCCTGCGATGCGTGCTCTGCAAGCGTTGGCCCGTAGACTGGGCTACGCCCCTCAATCCGTCCCTCAAGGGAGCAGTGCTGTGACCTCTGCCGAGTCGTCGGTCGATAGTCCAAATTCTCCGGTAGGCAACGAGCTCGACGTACCCGAAAACGAACCTCGGGAGGAGTGCGGAGTCTTCGGCGTGTGGGCGCCGGGAGAAGATGTAGCCAAGCTCTCTTACTACGGCCTCTATGCGCTGCAACACAGGGGACAGGAAGCTGCGGGCATCGCCGTCTCGGACGGTTCGCAGGTGCTGGTGTTCAAAGATCTCGGTCTGGTCAGCCAGGTGTTCGACGAGCAGACTCTCGGCGCGATGCCGGGCCACGTCGCCATCGGACACTGCCGATACTCGACCAGCGGGTCGGTCATCTGGGAGAACGCCCAGCCGATCTTCCGGACGACCACTGCGGGTACCGGTATCGCGCTCGGTCACAACGGCAATCTCGTCAACTTCGCCGAGCTTGCGACCCGGGCCCGTGAAGAGGGGCTCATCAGCGATCGGCTGCAGGGCAACGGCACGTCGGATTCGGACGTGATCACCGCGCTCATGGCGCACAAGGCCGCCGACCGGACCATCGAGCAGGCCGCGATGGAGCTGCTGCCCACGTTGAAGGGCGCGTTCTGTCTGACATTCATGGACGAACACACGCTGTACGCGGCGCGGGATCCGCACGGCATCCGTCCGCTTTCGCTCGGCCGTCTCGATCGTGGCTGGGTGGTGGCCAGTGAGACCGCCGCGCTGGATATCGTCGGCGCCGCGTTCGTGCGGGACATCGAGCCGGGGGAGCTGTTGGCCATCGACGCCGACGGGGTCCGTTCCTCGCGTTTCGCTGCGCCCGAGCCGAAGGGTTGCGTGTTCGAGTACGTCTACCTCGCCCGACCGGACAGTGTCATCGGGGGCCGTTCGGTCCACTCCACGCGAGTGGAGATCGGTCGCCGTCTCGCGCTGGAGCACCCCGCCGAAGGCGACCTGGTCATTCCTGTCCCCGAGTCGGGAACACCGGCGGCCGTCGGCTACGCCCAGGGATCCGGCATTCCGTACGGCCAGGGCCTGATGAAGAACGCGTACGTCGGGCGCACGTTCATTCAACCCTCGCAGACCATCCGTCAGCTCGGTATTCGTCTCAAGCTCAACCCTCTCAAAGAGGTCATTCGCGGCAAACGGCTGATCGTGGTGGACGATTCGATCGTGCGCGGAAACACACAGCGTGCGCTCATTCGGATGCTGCGTGAAGCCGGAGCGCTCGAGATCCACGTACGTATCGCGTCGCCGCCGGTCCGGTGGCCGTGCTTCTACGGTATCGACTTCGCCTCGCCCGCGGAGTTGATCGCCAACGGCGTCGACTCGGAGGACGGCATCCTCGAAGGTGTGCGTCAAGCAATCGGTGCCGACTCGCTCGGGTACATCTCCACCGAGGGCATGATCGCCGCCTCCGAGCAGCCCGAAACCCGGCTGTGCACAGCATGTTTCACCGGCAAGTACCCGATCGATCTGCCTGCCGACAACGCGTTGGGCAAGCACGTACTCGAGGGCATGCTGGCGACGGCTGCGGGTCAGACGACCGATTCGATCAACGCCAACGTGAGTGCGCTCAGTCGCCCGTAGGCGCTGACGCGCATGTGAGCGGAAATACATAGCAGGTCACGTATTTTCACTCACATGCGCGAAGCGCCTACGGTGTGTGCCCAGGGCTGGAGCGCTCCGGTACCGTTAGAGCGCAATTGCGTGCATTGCCACGCAGCGTCGATACGAGTACAAGGCTGGAGCCGCATGACCGAGGAATCCCGAGCAACGAGCGCAACATCCTCGGGTGGTGCTTCCTACGCCTCGGCGGGCGTCGACATCGCCGCAGGTGACCGGGCAGTCGAATTGTTCGCCCCGCTTGCGAAGAAGGCCAGTCGACCCGAGGTGATGGGCGGTCTCGGCGGATTCGCAGGCCTCTTCGCCCTCAAGGGCGACTACCGCGAACCGATTCTCGCCGCGTCCACCGACGGCGTGGGCACCAAGGTCGCCGTCGCGCAGGCACTCGGCAAACACGACACGCTCGGACTCGATCTCGTCGCGATGGTCGTCGACGACCTCGTCGTGTGCGGCGCAGAACCACTGTTCCTGCAGGACTACATCGCAGTTGGCCGCGTGGTGCCCGAGATGGTCGCCGAGCTCGTCAAGGGCATCGCCGACGGCTGCGTCATCGCCGGCTGTGCGCTGCTCGGCGGTGAAACGGCAGAGCATCCCGGACTGATGGCCGACGGTGACTATGACCTCTCCGCCACCGGCGTCGGTGTCGTCGAAGCCGATGCGGTTCTCGGTCCGGACCGGGTGCGCCCCGGCGATGTCGTCATCGGCATGGGATCGTCGGGCCTGCATTCCAACGGCTACTCGCTGGCTCGCAAGGTGTTGCTCGAGATCAACCACATGGACCTCGGTGGGCACGTGGAAGAGTTCGGACGCACCCTCGGCGAGGAGCTGCTCGAACCGACCAAGATCTACGCCAAGGACTGCCTCGCGCTCGCCGCCGAAACGGACGTGCGGACCTTCTGCCACGTGACCGGTGGTGGACTGGCCAACAACCTGGGCCGCGTGATGCCTGCTGGCCTCGTCGCGGAACTCGATCGCGCTACGTGGAGCCCGGCACCGGTCTTCTCGCTCATCGCTCAGCGTGGCCGCGTGGAGCGAGCGGAGATGGAGCAGACGTTCAACATGGGTGTCGGCATGGTCGCCATCGTTGCGCCCGAGGACGTGGACCGCGCGCTGGCAGTGCTGACGGCACGCCACATCGACTGCTGGACCCTGGGAACGGTGAAGAAGTCGACCGATAAGGCCGCCAACGTCGAGCGCGCCGTGCTGCTGGGAAATCACCCGCGCTTCTGAGGTATACGAACAAGTGAGGGGGAGCCGCGTCGCGGCTCCCCCTCACTTGTGTATAACGATGGTCAGCGTCGCCAGTCCTCGTATTCGTCTTCCTCGACGCGGGTGTAGCCGTCCGCATCCGAAGAGGAGATGCCGCCCGAGGTGATACCGCCACGGTGGGAGTTGGACGAACCACCGGAGAGCTCTCTCTGCAGAGACTCCAAGTCCGTTGACGGCGAGCTGTATTTGAGCTCACGAGCGACCTTTGTCTGCTTTGCCTTAGCCCTGCCTCGGCCCATGGCGTTGCCCCCTCGCGGACTTGCGGGGCGGCCTGGGGAAATTTGGGCGCCCCGTTAGATTTGGTATTTCTTCCTGGACCACACTCTAGCGCGCGAATCGCTTCGATGCGCATACGGACTCCGTGTGGCGACTGTTTGCTTGGTCTCGAGCCGCCAGTCGAGGGGCGCGACCTGCGCAAATGTTCTGAGTCCGGGTAATGATCTACTTTGCGACGGGAACGCGTAGGGCCGCCTCGGCCTCGCGTGTGACCTTCTTCGGCAGATCGGGGAGCGAGAGGAGTTGCGCGAGGCCGGCGTGGTTTCTTCCGTGGAAGAGGTCTCGGACGGTGGCGCCGTGGGAGGGGATACCTTCCACCACGATGCGATCGCCCCGCCTCAGCGTTCCGGGCTCGATCACTCGGAGGTAGGCGCCCACATCGCCGCGCTCGGCGAACCGCTTGACCCACCGGGGTTCGTCGACCCACTTGGCGAAGGTCCGGCAGGGCCGCCGAGGGATCGTGACCTCGAGGACCGCCGACCCGACTCGCCACCGTGATCCGATCACGGCGTCCGTGACCGCGACGCCCGTCGTTCGGAGATTCTCGCCGAACCATCCGGCGGAGATGTCGTGACCCAGCTCCGACGCCCACCGCACGGCCTCGGCGTCGTCGTAGGCATACACGGCCTGGTCGCTGCCACCGTGGAACGTGGTGTCCGAGCTGTGATCGCCCGCCAAGCCGAGTTCACCGACATCGACGGGTCCGTCCACGGGGCGCTTGTCGATCGCGCTGTCGACGACACCCCGGCGTCCGAGGGGGACGATGGTGTGGACGACGCATACGGCCTCCACGCGTCCGCTGTCTGTCATCGCCCTTTGAGGCGGTCGATGGCGGCGCGACCGGCCTGGACGTCGTCGTAGTCGGGTACCGAGTCCGGATCGATCGACGCGGCGCAGGGGCCCGCGACGAGCTCGGTGTCGACCGGGATGGTGCGCTTGAGAAGCGCCAGGGCAATGGGGCCCAGTTCGAAGTGGTCGACGACGGTGCCGAGGCGGCCGACGGTTCGCCCCCCGGCGGTCACCGTCTCGCCCGTCTCGGGACGGCCATCTGCGGAGCCGTCGAGATGCAGCAGTACGAGGTGGCGCGGCGGACGGCCCAGGTTGTGCACCCGCGCTACGGTCTCCTGCCCGCGGTAGCAGCCCTTTTCCAGGTGCACGGCACCCGACTCCGAGACGCCGCCGATCCAACGGACCTCGTGCGGGATGGTCTTGACGTCGGTGTCGACGCCGACACGCGGTCGGATCGACTCCACGCGCAGCGCCTCGTACGTCCATGTACCCGCGGGTACTGCACCGGCGTCACGGAGCCTGGTGAACCAGTCGACGAGCGCGGCCCGGGGAACCAGCAGATCGAAGGCGTGCGCACCCGGCCACGGCATCCGGCGGACGAAACCAGCGTCGATCGACCCCGTGTCGTCCAAGGACGCGGCGTCGTAGAACTTCTCTGGTGCGGGGGCGCCCGCGGCCTGCAGGATCGCCGACGATTCGGCTCCGAGCAGGCTGATCACGGCGAAGTCGGCTCGCTCACGCGGTTCGGCTTTGGACCAGAACACCATCTTCTGGAGGAACGCCAGCAGGGCGGGGCCGGATGCGGCCTCGGTGTCGATCCACGTGACACCGCCGATATCGGTCTGCACGAAGTGATGTTCGACGCGTCCGTTGATATCGAGTGACAAGTTCTCCGCGGATGTGCCGTCGGGAAGGTCTTTCACGCGTTGACTGGAGATGGTGTCGAGCCAGGTGAGTCGTTCTTCGCCGGTGATCGCGAAGACGAAGCGATTCGATCTGTCGATGACAGCGGCTTGTGCGACGGCCCCGCGTTGCTCTCCGAACGGGTTGCCGTAATGCCAGGCCACGCCGCTATCGGGTGATTCCTCGGGTGACGGTACTGCGCCGGGAAGGGTGAGAAGGGGACTCGAATTGCTGTCGATGGAATCGGACACAAACCCCATCCTAGAAGCATCGAGGCAGGAGCGGAGCCCGCGGAGTGACTCATCGATAACTGAGCGGAGCCTGCGGAGTGACCCATCGACACCTGAGCGGAGCCTGCGGAGGGGACTGGATAGGGTTGTCTTCCATGTCAGCGTGCGTAGTAGTGACCCTCGACGGGAAGGTTCACGACCCCGATCAGCCGCTTCTGTGCGCCGATGACCTTGCTGCTGTTCGCGGTGACGGGGCCTTCGAAACCCTCCTGGTGCGCGGTGGAGCGCCCTGTGGGGTCGAGCTTCATCTCGCTCGGTTGGCGGTGTCGGCCGCGGCGATGGACCTTCCGGTTCCCGACGCCGACCAGTGGCGTCTGGTCATCGGGCTTGCTGTGGACGAGTGGACGCGTGTCTCGGCAGGGGAAGGTGTGCTGAGGTTGGTGCTCGGTCGGGGTCGCGAGGGCGGTGGTGCGCCGACGGCGTATGCCACTGTCGGTCCGGTGCACGAGCGGGTCGCGCGGGCGCGGGCGGAGGGCGTATCTGCGATCACGCTGGACCGGGGGTATTCGGTGGATCTCGCGGCGCGCGCGCCGTGGCAGCTGTTGGGTGCCAAGACGCTGTCTTATGCCACGAATATGGCTGCGCTGAGGTACGCCGCGCGGCAGGGCGCCGATGAGGTGATCTACGTCAGCAGTGAGCGCAGGGTGCTCGAGGGTCCACGGTCGACGGTGGTGCTCTTGCGCGGTAAGACGCTTGTCACACCCCCGCCGGAGCAGGGCATCCTTGCCGGCACCACTGTCGGGGCTTTGTTCGATGTCGCCGAAGCTCGGGGCTACACCTGCGAGCGCGCGCCCCTGTTTCCAGCGGATCTCATTGTCGCAGAGAGCGTTTGGTTGGTATCGAGTATCACGCTGGCGGCCCGCGTGGTCGCGCTCGACGGGCTCGCATTGGGTGGGGCAAGCCGTGCCGACGAGATGCGATCGATGGTCGATATCGCGGTCGAGACCATCGGTGACGAGGCTCCCGAGGCTTGAGGTACTACCGCAGGTAGTAGTAGTGTCGGACTCGCTGCGGGATGGCTCCGTGCAGCGGTGACGTGCCGTTACCACCCCGGGGGCCGAAGAGGGCGGAGAAGTCATGGATACCCTGGACATCTCACGGTGGCAATTCGGTATCACTACCGTCTATCACTTCATTTTCGTTCCACTGACGATCGGCCTCGCGCCGCTCGTCGCAGCCATGCAGACCATGTGGGTCATCACCAAGAAGGACTCCTGGTACCGACTCACCAAGTTCTTCGGCAAGTTGTTCCTCATCAACTTCGCGCTCGGCGTCGCAACCGGAATCGTGCAGGAATTTCAGTTCGGCATGAACTGGAGCGAATACTCGCGTTTCGTCGGTGACGTCTTCGGCGCACCGCTCGCCTTGGAAGGACTCGTTGCCTTCTTCCTGGAGTCGACGTTCCTCGGGCTCTGGATCTTCGGTTGGGGCAGACTACCCAAACTCGTCCACCTTGCCACGATCTGGCTGGTGGCCATCGGAGTCAACGCCTCCGCGTACTTCATCATCGCCGCCAACTCGTGGATGCAGCACCCTGTCGGGGCGCGGTTCAACCCTGAGACCGGCCGAGCGGAACTGACGAGCATCTGGGAGTTGATGACCAACAACACGGCGCTGGCCGCATTCCCCCACGCAGTGGCCGGTGCTTTCCTCACCGCGGGCACGTTCGTCGCCGGAGTCTCGGGGTGGTGGATGGTGCGCGAGGCCCGAAGGGGTCGCGACGCGGACTCGCGCAGTATGTTCCGGCCGGCCGCACGCATGTCCTTCGTGGTCATGATCGTCGCAGGCGTCGCCCTCACTGTCACCGGTGACATTCAGGGCAAGCTCATGTTCGAGCAGCAACCGATGAAGATGGCCTCGGCAGAATCGTTGTGCGAAACAGAAACCGGGGCAGCGTTCTCGCTGTTGACCGTCGGGACGCACAACAACTGCGAGTCGGTGGTCCACCTGCTCTCGCTTCCCGGAGTGACCTCATTCCTCGCCGAGAACGATTTCGGCGCCACGGTCCAAGGTGTCAATGAGCTGCAGGAGCAGTACGAGCAACAATTCGGCCCCGGTAACTACAAACCCAACCTGTTCGTCACCTACTGGTCCTTCCGAATGATGATCGGACTCGCCGCCGGATCGGCATTGCTCGCAATCGTCGGTCTGTGGGTCACGAGGGGCGGACGAGTGCCGCACCAACGGTGGTTCTCGTGGCTCAGCCTCGCCGCGATCCCGACTCCGTTCCTGGCCAACAGCGCGGGGTGGATCTTCACCGAGATGGGCCGTCAGCCCTGGGTGGTCGCCCCCAACCTGGCCGGCGTCGATCAGATCAGACTCACCGTCGACCAGGGTGTGTCCGATCATCCGGTGGGGCTCGTGGTGGCCTCGCTCGTGACGTTCACCCTCATCTACGCTGCGCTCGGCGGTGTGTGGTTCTTCCTGCTCCGCCGCTACGTCATCGAGGGCCCACAAGAACACGACGCCCACCCGCCCGGCGACGACACATCCGATGAACCGGATGACGACGATGCGCCGAAACAACTTTCGTTCGCCTACTGAGGGAAGACGATCATGGGACTACAGGAATTCTGGTTCATCGCGATCGCCGTTCTCTTCCTCGGCTACTTCGTGCTCGAAGGATTCGACTTCGGTGTCGGCATGCTCATGCCGATCCTCGGGCGTCACAAGGATCCCGAGACGGGGGAGCGGCGGCGCCGAACCGTCCTCAACACCATCGGACCGGTGTGGGACGGCAACGAGGTATGGCTCATCACCGCCGGCGGCGCACTGTTCGCCGCCTTCCCCGAGTGGTACGCAACCTTGTTCTCCGGCTTCTACATACCGCTGTTGCTCATTCTCGTCGCGCTCATTCTGCGGATCTGCGCAATCGAATACCGCGGCAAGATCGACGATCCGGTGTGGCGCCGACGGTGTGACCTCGGCATCGGTATCGGCTCCTGGGTTCCTGCCGTGCTGTGGGGAGTGGCCTTCGCCAACATCGTGCGCGGCGTCGCCATCGACGAAAACAAGAAGGTGACGGCCGGATTCTTCGATCTGCTGAACCCATACGCGCTGCTCGGTGGCGCCACGCTCGCGCTGGTGTTCGCGTTGCACGGGGCCGTGTTCATCGCGCTCAAGACATCGGGCGACGTCCACGAGGACGCCGTGAAACTGGCTGCGCGGCTTTCGATTCCGGCGGTCCTCGTCGGCGGCGCCTTCGCGGTGTGGACGCAGCTCGCCTACGGCACCACCTGGACGTGGGCCATGGTCGGTATCGCAGCGGTAGCGCTCGTCGCCGTCGTCGCACTCACCGCCCGTGTCCGCGAGGGCTGGGCGTTCGTCTGCACCACGATCGCGGTGGCCGCGGTGGTCGTGCTGCTGTTCGGATCGCTCTACCCTGAGGTCATGCCCTCGACCACGGATCCGGCCTTCAGCCTGACCATCGAAAACGCGTCGTCGAGCCCGTACACGTTGAAGATCATGACCTGGGCCGCGGCGTTCATGACGCCGATCGTCATCGGCTACCAAGCCTGGACGTACTGGGTTTTCCGGCAACGTATCTCGTCCACATCGATCCCTGACTCGATAGGATTGTCGCTCGGTCGATCGAGGTGATTGCAGTCGTCGAGCGGTCGTCGAAAGGCCCCGTCGATCCGCGCTTGTGGCGGTACTCGCGGTCGGCGAGAGCGTATCTCGTCCTGACCGTGGTACTGGCGCTGGTGGACACCGCCGCGATCATCGTCTCCGCGGTCATGCTCGGCACCGTCCTCGCCGGGGTCATCACCTCCGATGTTCGCACTATCGGAGAATGGTCTCCGCAGCTGTGGATCTTGTTCGGTGCCATCCTGGTCCGCACTGCGACGGCTTGGCTGCAATCGCGGTACGGCCACCGAGCAGCATCGAGAGTTGTCGAGGAACTCGAAAACGAGGTGCTCGCCGCAGCGTCGGCAATGAACCCAAGAGATCTCGACGCCGAACGCGAATCCGCAGCCACCGTCGTCACGCGGGCGCTGGGCGGGTTGGCGCCCTATCTCACCGGCTACCTCCCATCACTGGTGCTCGCCGCGACCCTGACGCCGCTGACACTCGTCGTGATCGCCACGCAGGACATGACGTCGGCGTTGATCGTCTTGTTCACACTGCCGCTCATTCCGATCTTCATGATCCTGATCGGATTGCTGACCAAAGGCAGAGCAGCGGCGACGCTCGAGGCGATGACACGTTTGTCCGCCCAGCTGCTGGATCTGCTGGCGGGATTGCCGACGCTTCGTGCCCTCGGACGCGAGCATGGGCCGGCGGCGCGTGTACGTGCTCTCGGGGACGCGCATCGGCGCGCGACGATGCGGGCACTGAAGATCGCCTTTCTGTCGTCGATGGTGCTCGAACTTCTCGCCACCCTGTGCGTGGCACTCGTCGCCGTCAGCATCGGATTACGGCTGGTGTTCGGCGATATGGCGCTCGAAGCAGGCATCATCGCGCTGGTACTCGCCCCGGAGGTCTACGTGCCGCTGCGCCGCGTCGGAACCCGGTTCCACGCGGCCGAGGACGGCGTCGCGGCCGCCGACTCCGCCTTCGATGTCCTGGACCGCCGCCCGCCCGTCACCGGGGGTTCGACGGTGGTGCGGGCGACCGGCGCGCGCATCGTCCTGTCGTCGGTCTCGGCCCCAGCGCGAAACGGCTTCGCACCCTACCGACTCGACGCCGTACTCGAACCGGGATCGGTGACGGTCCTGGCCGGTGCCAACGGCTCGGGCAAGTCGACCTCCCTCGACGTTCTGCTCGGTCTGACTTCTCCGGCCGAGGGAGCAGCGACCGTCGACGGGACGGATCTCGCCGACGTCGACCGAGCGTCGTGGTGGCGTCAGGTGGCCTGGCTGCCTCAGCGTCCGGTGCTCCTGCCGGGAACCCTCGAGAACAATCTCGTGCTGACCGGAACCCGCCCTGATCCCGCAGCGCTCGACAGGATTTGTGCCGCAACAGGCTTCGACGAGGTTCTGCGCGAGTTGCCACTCGGCTGGAACACGCTTATCGGCGCGGGGGGTGTGGGGCTCTCGCTCGGGCAGTTGCAACGTCTCGCGCTGACCCGGGTGCTCACGTCCTCGGCGCCTGTCATGCTGCTCGACGAGCCGACAGCGCATCTGGACACCGCAGCCGAACGTCGCGTGCTCGGCACACTTCGCGCACTCGCTGACGAGGGACGGACGATCGTGGTGGTGGGGCACCGGCCCGCAGTTCTCGCCGCCGCCGATGCCGTGGTGACAGTGGAGGCACACCATCATGTTCGGTGACCTGCGCCGCGCGCTCGCCCTGCTGGAACTGCAGCCCACCCGCGTGGCCGTGGCCGTGGCAGCAGGAGTTGCGACACTGGGAAGCGCGCTGGCCCTGGCTGCGGTCTCCGCTTGGCTGATCACTCGGGCCTGGCAGATGCCACCCGTGCTCGACCTCACCGTCGCCGTGGTCGCGGTCCGCGCACTCGGCATTTCGCGTGGGGTGTTCCGCTACCTGGAACGACTCTCGACGCATGACACCGCACTGCGGGGAATGACGTCGGCTCGGACCCGGCTCTACGAGCGTCTGGCCAGCGGAAACCGCGCCGCGGCCGTGACCTTGCGGCGCGGAGACCTGATGGCGCGCGCAGGCTCGGATGTGGACGTGCTCGGTGACGTCGTCATACGAGCCGTCGTCCCGATCTGTGTATCGGTGATCATGATGGTTGCCGCGGTGGCTCTGTTGGCCTTCATCTCCACGGGTGCGGCCGCAATACTGTTCGTTGCGCTGCTGATCGCCGGCGTGCTGGCGCCCGTGCTGGCGGCCAGGGCAGCGGCTCTCGCAGAAACCGAGGGAGCGAACGCCAGGGCCGAGTTCGCCGAGATCGCTGTGCGGGCGCTCGATCACGGGCCGGAGCTGCGGGTGGCGGGTCGGCTCGATGAGACTGTCGAGGCTGCGAGGTCGGCCAACCGGGAGTCGGTCCGCGCACGCGACCGAGCGGCGATTCCGGGGGCATTCGCGGATGCGGCGCTGCCGCTCGCCATCGGTGCGTCGGTGCTCGGCTCGTTGCTGGTGGGAATGGCACTGTACGGCCCTACTGGGGGAACCGAGGGTGGGATGACGCCGATGGCGTTGGCGGTCATCGTGCTCGTCCCGCTGGCAGCCTTCGAGGCGACCTCCGTACTGCCGGCCGCTGCCGTCGCCTTGACCCGCGCGCGCGTGTCGGCGTCGAGGATCGTGGCGTTGCTGGACGCGGCGGAACGACCCCAGTGGGACGATCGCCAACCCCCCGCAACCCTCGGTCGCGAGGATACGGTCGGCCTCGCGACGGTGGAATCGGGAAGCCGGGTGGCGGTTGTAGGACCGAGTGGGGTTGGTAAGACGACGCTGCTCATGCAGCTCGGCGGGTTGATCCCCGCACCCATCGGGGTGATCGAGGGTGCACGTTTCTTCGCCGAGGACGCGCACCTGTTCGAGACATCGATTCTCGAGAACCTGCGGGTTGCACGTGGAGATATCGACCCGAGCGAGGCCGTCGAGATGTTGACGAAGGTGGGGCTCGGGGAGTGGATCGCCGAATTGCCGGATGGCGTGGACACGACCCTGGTAAGTGGTGCGCGGGCGGTCTCCGGGGGGCAGCGCCGACGGCTTCTTCTCGCACGGGCATTGCTGTCGGCGGCGCCGGCGTTGCTGCTCGACGAGCCGACCGAGCACCTCGACGACGCGAGTGGTAGCGAGCTGGTTCGTCGACTCCTCGATCGCGAGGACGACCTGATCGACCGCGCTCGAATCGTTGTTCTCGTCACCCACCAACTGCCCCCGGATACGCGGGCTGACCTGGTGATAGACCTCGGTGTTTCGCCGCCGGAGAAATCGCGCAAAAATCCTTTGCGAAGCTCGATTTCCGGGCGTACTTTGACGAGTACACGAGAGAGGAGGTGGTCTGAAGTTGATGAACTCTAGGACGCGTGAGGTGGCTGCCCGCTAGCCGCTACCGCTGACGGATTCACTCCGCGCGAGCGGCGAGCGAATCCCAGGCAGTTACCCGAGCCCTCGGCCCGTCCGGCCGAGACCTGACAACTCAGGTACGGCTCGGGGGTCGTCCGCTTCAGCGGTCGTCCGCTTCAGCCGATGTAGCGAGAAAGGCGAGCCGACAGCCTGGGTGCGAGCTCTCCGTCTGCGCCGACACGTTCTTCGACGTAGGCCAGATCGGCGCCTTCGACGATGCCGTACAGACGCTTCGCGCCACCTACGAGAGCGCCCGAGGTGGAGCGGATGACGACGTCGGTGGCCAGCTCCCACGAGGACTGGTTGAGCGCGTGGCCGTAGAACAACTCCACGACGCCGGTGCTGTGCGTCAGCAGCAGTTCGATGACTTCCTCGTTGTCGCTGCCCTTTTCACCTTCACCGCCGCTGATGCGCCAGAAACCGACTTCGCGTAGATCCGGGTGAGCGTAGTTGCCGTCGGAGTCGAGGCGCCAGGAGCGCGATTCCCACGCGAGGTAGGACCCGCCGTCGTGAGAGACGACGATCTGCTGCCCGAAGCGATATTCCTCGGTGGACTCAGGGTCACGTCCCTCACCCTCGCCGCGCCACACTCCGACCAACGGTAGTAATGCGAGCATTGCGGGGTTCAAGTCGGGGCCGAGTCGCAGATTGGCAGTGTCCTCGGGGTGCGGAATATCCGGCAGCCCAGGGATGTTGCGCGTCGACGCGGAAGCGAACTTGTCGGCAGCCTCGGCTATGGCCTCGTTGGCCGACCGAGTGCCGTCCGGTTCATCGGCGGCGCGATCGCTCACGATTCGTCGGTCACCAGGCGGTAGACGACATAGAGCGAGAACGCGATGATGGCGACAGCTGCAAGTGCCAGCAGAACCTCGAAGAAGATGACCACGGCAGTAGTTTAGACCCACGCGCATCAAGATCGAACCGCAGCCCCGCGCCGCGGGTGCCTACCTCGATCGAACTCCTCGTTCGTGCACGAAACTTTTCTCGAGGTGTGTCGAAGATCGCGAGAAACACGGTACGTTCCGTTGCAGGCGTCGGGGGGAACGAAAACTTCGCGCTGTCTTTTTGTTCGAGGTTTTCGGTTTGTCTGGGGAAGGATTCTGTCGATGCAGCGCCGTTTTCGTGCCGGCACCTTGATGTCCACATCTGTAGCGATTGCAGCGGCGCTGCTTCTGGTGGTGCCGGCGGCCGCATCCGCGGCGCCGGACACCGGTTCGGCCGATTCTGGTTCGGCCGACAGCGGTTCGGCCGACAGCGGTTCGGCTGGTACGGGATCCTCGGACGGGCCGAACATCGACTCGAACAATTACGCGCAGGACTGCCCCGACGTGCTGATGCTCGCGGTCTCCGGTGCGACGGACTCGGAGTCGGACCGAGATCCGCTCAACGAGGAACTGCGATCGCCCATTTCCAACTGGGTCGGAAATGTCACGATTCCGATGGGTGAGGCCAACGCGGGCAATCCCGGGACGGTCGGCTGGCTGTACGTGCCGTGGGTCTCGACCTACGGTTTCGAATTCTTCGAGGACGTGACGCCGTACCAGCCGGCGGTCGCAGATGGAATCCACTCGACGAACCGGTTGCTCGACGAGTACAAGACGAAGTGTGGCGAGGACACGAAGTTCGTCCTGCTCGGCTACAGCGTCGGCGCCGAGATCGTCGAGCGTGTAGCGATGGACATTGGCCACCGCGACCCCGAGGCTCTCGTCACCGGTGACGATGTGGCCGGCGTGGTGGCGATCGGTGACCCGTACCGACCCGCAGGCGTCCCCAACTTCGACGAACCCGGACCTTCGCGAGGCGGCTTCCAGTCCTCGGCCCCGAAGGACTACGGCACCCTGAACGAGAAGATGACATGGTCGTGCCGACCCTACGATCTCGCGTGCGATGCACCCGACGACATTCTCGCCCTGCAATTGGCACTCGGAATCCTCGGCCAGATGCGGTTGACGCTGATCAACCCCGTGCAATCGGTGGCTGATTTCGCGCACACCGTCAGCTCGGTGGCAACGCGGACCATCATCGATATCGTCAACAACGAGACCTGGCTCGAATCCGACGAAACTCTGCTCGAGGTACTGCTCAAAGTGTCCGACCAGTTGTATGAGGTCGACGCGGAGCGGGCATGGCAACAGTTGACCCCTGATCAGTTGCTCGCTGACCTGAATTGGGCGATGGGGCCGGGTGCGGCCACGGTTCGCGAGAAGATCCGGGCCGAGGGCGAAGGTCTCGTCGAGAACAACAAAGGTGTCGTCGACGTGTTCGTCGAGCCGTACATCTTCATCGGCTTCCTGCAGCACCTCACGTACTGGGACAGAAGCCCCGGTGACGCCCGCGAATGGGAGAGCGAAAAGATCGTCGCCTGGGTGACCGATCTGGCTGCGGCCGAGCGTGAACGAAAAGCAGCTGAGTCCCCACAGACCCCAGAGACCCCAGAGACGTCAGAGTCCCCAGAGACCCCTGCAGAGGGCCTTCCGGACGGTGCGAGTGAACCAGAGTCTCAGCCCCTGCCGACGCCCGGAACCGTGACCCGGGACAGCGATCTCGGCGCTTTCCTGGAGTCGCACGGATTGGTGCCGCCGGGGGTCTTCGAGCCGCAGTACAGCGCCGTGCCCGGACCGATCGAGGAACCGTCGACCGACGTCGTCCTGGAGACGACTCAGCGCTGAGTCCACCCGCCGTGATGGTCGTGAAAGCAGAAGAACCCCGCACCCATTCGAATGGGTGCGGGGTTCTTTTACTGATGCGCCGGTATCAGGCTCCGACAGTCACGTTCGCCGAGTGGACGCCCGCGCCCTCGGGGGAGATTTCGGCCTGGCCGTTGCCGGACGCAGACAGCGCGCGCAACGTCCAGGTACCGGGAGCCGCGAAGAACCGGAAGTCACCGGTGCCCGAGGCCACGACCTCGGCGGTGAATTCTCCGGTGCCGTCGAGCAGGCGCACGAACGCGCCGCCCACGGGCTCACCGTCGGCGCCGAGGACGCGGCCGGTGATGACCGTTTCCTTCTCGACGTCTACTCCGGCGGGAATTGTTTGACCTTGAACGGGTGCGCCACACATATCAGTGAACCTCCAACTCGATGGGTGCTCCGACGAGGGAGCCGTACTCGACCCAGCTACCGTCGTAGTTCTTCACGTCCGACTTGCCGAGCAATTCCTTGAGCACGAACCAGGTGTGGCTCGAACGCTCACCGATTCGGCAGTAGGCGATGGTCGCCTTGTTCTCGTCGTAGCCCTTTTCCTTGTACAGGGCTTCGAGTGCGTCGTCGTCCTTGAAGGTGCCGTCTTCGTTGGCCGTGGTGCTCCACGGGATGTTGATGGCTCCGGGGACGTGGCCGCGTTGCTGTGCCTGCTCCTGCGGAAGGTGCGCGGGAGCGAGGATCTTGCCCGAGAACTCGTCGGGCGAGCGGACGTCGACGAGATTCTTGCTGCCGATCGCGTCGATGACCTCGTCGCGGAACGCGCGAATGGACAGATCGGGCGCCGCAGCCTGGTACTTCGTCGCCTCGCGGGTGACAACGTCCTTCGACAGCGCGCGGCCATCGAGTTCCCACTTCTTGCGGCCACCGTCGATCAGCTTGACGTCCTTGTGGCCGTACAGCTTGAAGTACCAGTACGCGTAGGCGGCGAACCAGTTGTTGTTTCCGCCGTACAGGACGACGGTGTCATCGTTGGCGATGCCCTTGGCAGAGAGAAGATCGGAGAACTGACCCTGATTGAGGAAGTCGCGGCGAACCGGATCCTGGAGGTCCTTGCGCCAGTCGAGCTTCACCGCGCCTTCGATGTGACCGCCGTCGTAGGCGCTTGCGTCTTCGTCGACCTCGACGAAAACGGTCTTCGGGGCGTTCAGGTTCTGCTCGGCCCAGTCGGCAGAGACCAGGACGTCGGAGCGAGCCATGGGTTTCCTTTCGATCTAACTGTTCTTCGGTCGGTGGAGGATGGTGCTGGTCAGGCGCGAGCGGATTGTGTCCGCAGTCGCGCCACGAGGGGGTAGATCTGGCATCCGAGGCAGAACGCGAATGCTGCGTTCAGGAAGGCCGCGAACAGCGCGAAACCGGTGGCCACAGCGGCGACGACGGGCGCACCCAGAGCGAAGGCGAGCACACCGACGGCTGCGAAAGCGAAGCCGACCAGTTGAGCGAACTTCAGGGGGGCGGTCGGTTCGCGCTCGGTGGTCGGCCCCAGGCGAGGCGCGACGAAGTTGGCGAACAATGCGCCGTAGGGACTGCGGCGTGGCCCGGAGACAGCGCCGACGGCGAAGACCACGGCCTGAATCGCCAGCACCACGGCAGCGGCAGTGCTCTGCACGTTGGACAGGACGAGGACGAGGGCGAGCACCGCGGTGGTGATCCACGCAGCGAAGCGCGGGCCCCGGACGTCGACCTGGTCGACGGTGGGCCGGGTGGCTGCGCGACCGGTGGCTGTGGTTTTGACAACGGTGGGTTGGGTGTCGGAAGACATGAGGTGAAAGTGCTCCTGCGTTCGATGAGTGAACAGGCGGCTGGAAGCGATGACCATCACCAAGTGACGACATCTTCTGTTTCGATGGCCGGAAACGCCTCGAGGGGCGTCGGCAGAAATCAGCAGCAGCGACAGCAACAACCGCCCAGTCGGCACAGGTCCACTGTGCGGCGACTGGTGAGCAACAGCTCGAGGCGGGTCAACACAAGAGAGCATCCTACCGGAGAACTGTGACGGGCAGAACTAGTGGTCCGCGAGCGCTATCGATCGAGCAGGACGGATCGAAGATCGTCTGCCTTCGGAACCCCAGCGATCCGTGCGATCTCGGTGAGGTCCTCGTCGAGGACGAATGTCGTCGGAAGCGACAACACGCCCATTGCGCGGGCCAGTTCGGGATGCGCGTCGATATCTACTTCCAGTTCGACGGGCCCGTCGATGTTGCTCAAAACCTGCTGGACGACGCGACGTACGGCGGCACACGGCCCGCACCAGTCCGCGGAGAAATGCAGGACGGTGGCGGCGCCCGGTACCGCGCCCGCATCGAGCAGGAGGCCGCGCGTCCTGGGCACAGCGACACTCTCCGATTTGCGTACAGCGCCGTACCGAGCCCGATACAGGAGTCCGAAGACAGTTGCGGCCACCAGAACGATCAGCAGAATTGTGATTCCGGTCATGGCGCTTCGATCTGATCCAGGTCGATCGTCACATTCTGGGCGCCGCCCTCGATGACGATCTGGGAGCCCTCTGCGTAGACATCAGTGGGGAGGATGCCGAACGGAAGGGTCTGACGGTCGATGGTCTTGGTGAACAAGCCCAGCACGGTCGGCTTGGCGAAGTCGGGGATCGTGAAGTCGGCGTTGCCGTCCGGGCCGAAGTAGAAGTCGCTCGCGACGATTTCCACGCGTTCGCCGTCGAGCACGAGATCGGCCTGCACGCTGACCTCGGTGTCGATAGGTCCTACCGGGACCGTCCCGGTGAGAACGACCCCACCACCGGTGGTGGTGGTGGTGGGACCTGATCCACCAGATCCGCCGGTGCCGTCGGAAGGATCGGCTGGGGGTGCGGAAACCCGCAGGTCGACGATGCCGAGGAACTGGCCGAGATCTTTCGCGTCGATACGCACACGCCCTTCGAGCTCGTCCACCGGGACGGTGTTGACGGAGCCGTCGATCAGATCGGACAGCGGCACCGTCACTCCGCGCAAGTTCGCCTCGATAGTCGTGGACTCGACGTAGTCGGTGGGCACGTCCTGTGCACGGATCTCCACGTTCTGATACTTTCCGTCCGCTGCCTGGGTGACGAAGGGGAAGCCATGGATGATCACCTGCGGATCGGACGTCAAGCTCCCGCCTTCGCGGATTGCGCGCGAGACGCGGTACTCGGAGTAGGCAGCGGCCCCGAAGTCGACGATGACGGCCAACGCCAGAAAACTCACGAGCACGATGATCAGTTTGCGCATGGCGACCATTGTGACTGATGAGCCGGGCGGATCCACTTCGCGAATCCGGCACGGCGCTGCGCAGCCATCGACCGTGAGGCGCTAGTCTTGGATACTTGACATGCAGTCGGATTTCTTCGGTCGGCTGCTCTTGGATACGACTCGACACGAGGTCGACGTGACAGCGGTAAGAATGGAGGCTGTGTGGAGCTCCTGCTTCTGACCTCCGATCCCAATCCGGAGGCGGTTCTACCGTCCCTTGCGCTCCTCGCGCACCATGTCCGGCCCGCACCCACCGAGGTCTCGTCGCTGCTCGAAGCGGGAGCGGCCGATATTGCACTCGTGGACGCGCGCACCGACCTCGCTGCCGCCCGCGGTCTGTGCAGGCTTCTCGGTAGCACCGGATCGGCCATTCCCGTCGTTGCCGTACTGACCGAGGGCGGCCTCGTCGCGGTCAATTCGGAGTGGGGCCTGGACGACATTCTGCTACCGGGAATCGGACCTGCCGAACTCGACGCACGACTGCGCCTGCTGGTGGGCCGCTCGGGTGGCGTCGCCGAGGCGTCCGGAAAGATCACCCTGGGCGAACTGGTTATCGACGAGGGCACATACACCGCGCGGCTGAGAGGCCGCCCACTCGATCTGACGTACAAGGAGTTCGAACTCCTCAAGTATCTGGCGCAGCACGCCGGACGCGTGTTCACCAGGGCGCAGCTGCTGCAGGAGGTCTGGGGCTACGACTTCTTCGGTGGCACCCGCACCGTCGACGTCCACGTTCGCCGGTTGCGCGCCAAGTTGGGCACCGAGTACGAGTCGCTCATCGGCACCGTGCGCAACGTCGGTTACAAGGCCGTTCGGCCCAGTCGCAATGCCAAGGGCGCAGCCGCCTTGGCAGACGGCGACGACGATCTCGACGGCACCGACGGCGACAGCGCCGAATTCAATACGCTGAGAAGCGCCGGACATGGAAGCATCAACTGACCACATGACTGTTTCGTCGTCCATCACTTTGCTCGATTCGGCGGCGATCACCACGCCCCTCGCCGAGGACCTGCGCGCGATCTTCACTCGCGCAGCAGAACAGGACGGCACTGCTCCGCTGTCGGAACAGGCCGTCCGAGCTGTCTCTGCTGAAGGAGATGCGGTACATCTCGTCGCCACTGCCGAGGACCGAATCGTCGGCTATGCGGGGATCGAACCCAGCTCGACCACAGGTCCGGCCATGGCCGAAGCCGTTGTCGATCCGGAGTTTCGTGGGCGTGGGATCGGGCGCCGACTCGTGGAGCGGGCGTTGGACGAGGGCGGCGACGGTGCTCGCATCTGGGCGCACGGAAACTCCGCGCCTGCCCAGGCGGTCGCTGCGGCACTCGGTCTGAAAATCGTGCGCGAGCTCCTGCAGATGCGACGTCCGCTGGCCGGGACGGATCTACCCGAGGTGACGGTGCCGGGCGGTGTGTCCCTGCGCACCTACCGGGGGCATCAGGACGACGCGGAATTGCTGCGGGTGAACAATGCGGCCTTCTCGTGGCACCCTGAGCAGGGCGGATGGACCGGCCAGGACATTGCCGGACGACGCGACGAATCCTGGTTCGATCCGGCGGGTGTCTTCCTGGCCTTCGAGGAGGGCTCGGACACTCTGCTGGGATTTCACTGGACCAAGGTGCATCCGGCGGAGGCCGGTGAGGAAGAGATCGGTGAGGTCTACGTCGTCGGCATCGATCCGGCAGCGCAGGGACGCGGCCTCGGCCGAGCGTTGACGCTTGCCGGCCTGCATTACCTGCGCGGACGTCGGCTCGGCGAGGTCTTGCTCTACGTGGAATCGGACAATTCTGCCGCTGTGCACACCTACCAGCAGCTTGGTTTCACCCGGTTCCACGTCGACGCGGCTTACTCTCGCTGAGTCGAAAACCAGCGAGCTCGGGCACGTCTATCGGTGACGATGGACTCTGCCGGGACCCAGCAGCTTTCGACCTACAGCCGCCGGGACCCGGCAGGATCAGTTCGTGGGGAGTTGGTTGGTGTTCAACTCGACGGGGAGTTCACCGGTAGCGAGGAAGATCACCCGACGGCCGACCTCCACCGCATGGTCGGCAAAGCGCTCGTAGAAGCGGCCGAGCAAGGTGACGTCGACTGCCGCTGCGACGCCATGCTTCCATTCGCGGTCCATGAGAACTGTGAACAGGTGACGATGTAGGTCGTCCATGGCCTCGTCCTCTTCACGAAGCTTTGCTGCGCGCTCGGGGTCGCGCGTCTCGAGCACCTCGCGTGCGGAGGCACCCAGCTGCACGGCGATGCGGCCCATCTCGGCGAAGTAGCCGTTGACTTCCTCGGGGAGGGCGTGGTTGGGGTGGCGACGACGGGTGATCTTGGCGACGTGCAGTGCCAGGGCGCCCATCCGGTCGATGTCGGCGACGATCTGGATACCAGAGACAACGGACCGAAGGTCTCCGGCCACGGGGGCCTGCAGCGCCAGGAGAGTGAATGCCTTCTCCTCGCAGACTGCACTGAGATCGGTGATCTTGTCGTGGTCGGAGATGACTTGCTCAGCGAGAACCAAGTCTGCTTGGAGGAGTGACTGGGTAGCCGTGTCCATCGCGGATCCGGCCAGAGCGGCCATCTCACCGAGGAGATTGGCCAACTCGTTCATCTGTTCGTTGTAGGCGTCGCGCATGAGAGCGAAGTTTAGTGCCTCGGTACGACCAGTTCGTGGTCGCGTGGGTGAACGGGGCGTGAATGGATGCGCTCAGGCGCAGGTGTCGTCGGCAGCGTTGGTGTAGGCGAGATTCTCCGGAAGTGCGGGGGCCTGGGTGATTCCCTGGCCTTGGACCACCTCGACCGGTTGGCCGATCGCGGCTGGCAGCGTCGTGTACCCGGGGTAGTCGGCGCCCAGGACCACCTCGATGACATCATCGAGGCCCACCGCCTGTTCGACGATCGCTCCGGGGATGGCCGAGGCCACGGTGGCGGCGTCGGCTTCCTGCCCCGCGGTGTATCGGACGACCGTTTGCGCGGCTGTGCCGACGAAGTTACCTACGTTGAGGATCTCGAATCCGTAGTTCGCCAGCTCCTCGGATGTCGTCGCGGCCACTCCGGGCATCTCGGATGCGTTGGACACCTGTATCGATACCGTTGCTGGGTCGACTGCGACCGTGGGCACGAGCGGTGCGGGCGCTGGTTCGGACGCCGGTGTTGGGGCTTTGCGTTCCTCGCCCGGCAGCGGCAAATCCTGGATTACCGCGGTGAACAACGCCTTGATGGCGCTGTCGACGGGAATCTCGTTGCCCCACTCGTTCGTGCCGTCGGTCGGAAGCGTCAGGAATGTCACCTCGCCGGCGTCGACGTTCTGCAGCGAGCGTCCGAGCGTGATCAAGTCCTGAGTGCCGACATTCTCGACGAACGTGTCGCGGGTGAACGCGTTGACGAAGCCGTTGAGCTTGCCGGGATCGAGGAGCACGTTGTTCGACAGCGCCGAACGTAGCAGGGAGGACAGGAAGAGCTGCTGACGCTTGATCCGCCCGTAGTCGCCGTTGCCCTCGGACTCGACGTAACGCGCGCGTACGTAGTTCAGCGCCGTCCTGCCGTCGATCAGTTGTTCCCCGGCAGTGGGCAGAACAGTACCGAGTTGGTAGTCCACGAGGGGCTCGACGGTGCAGACCTCCACGCCGCCGATCTCGTCGACCATCGTCTCGAAACCGGCGAAGTCCATGCCGACGAAGTGCCCGATCTTGAGGCCGGAGATCTTCTGGATCGTTTTGACCAGACACTTGGGGCCGCCGAGTGCGTAGGTTGCGTTGAGCTTGTCGCCCTCTGCGGAGGGGTACATCTCGCCGGTGTAGGTGTTGGTGTTGTTGTCGAAGCCCTCGCACTCGGGTCGCTCGACGTCGAGATCTCGCGGGAACGAGACTGCGACGACGCGGCTGCGATCGGCAGGGATGTTGATGAGCATGACGGTGTCGGATCGGGCGCCTTCGGCATCTTCGACGGAGCCGGCGCCGATCTCCCCGCTGGCTCCTGCTCGAGTGTCCGTGCCGACGATCAGGAAGGTTTCGTCACCGTACTGTCCATCGGCGTCGATGACGTCGGCCGAGTTCGGGTCCAGTGCGGCCACCTGTGCGAACCCGCGATCGGTGTTGCGCAGATAACCCCAGACGACCCCGGTGAGCGCCACCGCGAGGATGGCGACTATCGAGACACAACCGCGCGCGATGGTGCGGATCCGGTTTCGCCGACGCACTTTGCTCATGGCCAGGCGCGTGAGAGCCGGCCGATCCTCGACGGCGACACCGACGGGCTGGGGTCGCGCGGTCACCGGGCGTGGTGTGCTCGCAGTGATCGGAGCGATCTTTTCGGTGGGAGCCTCGACTTCCGGCGCCGGGCGGCTGCCCGGCGCCCGGACGTCCTCGGGCCGTGACCACCGTTGGGGCTTCGCGGTCGGGGAAGAGTCCGGTCGGTGGATTCTCGAGATCGGGCGTTCCCAGGGTGCACGGCTTTCGGGCACAGGGGAGTTCGAATCTCGATCGTCACTCACGGATTCGAACCTTGCCTTCCTCGCGCTCACCGACGCCGAGACCCGGCGATCTCGCAATGATACTGGCGAATCCGCTGCGGTCCACTTCGCTCACGGTCTATCGCCCGTACTGGCAGCTCAGCCGCCCGAGTGCATCAGATCTGCGCCGGCGGGGACGGAGATGTCCTCGGGGTCGTCCAGCCAGCCGTCGGGAAGTGCGACTGCGCCGGGGGAGCCTTGCCTGCCTCGGGGGCCTTCGGCATCTTTGGGGAACGGAATGGTCGGATCGAGTTGCCCGAGGAGCCCGTCCAGTTCGGCGAGCGTCTTGACCAACGCCATGGAGACACGAATGTCCGACCCGGCCGGGAACCCGCGCAGGTACCAGGCCACGTGTTTGCGCAGCTCGCGCAGGCCTTTGTCCTCACCGTGGTGATCGGCCAGCAGCTCGGCGTGACGCCGAATGATCGTGGCAACCTCTCCCAGGGTCGGCGGTGTCGGCTCCTCTCGGCCGGCGAAGCGAGCGCTGAGCTCGGCGAACAACCACGGCCGTCCGAGGCATCCCCGACCGACTACGACGCCGTCGCATCCGGTTTCGGCCATCATCCGGACGGCGTCGGAGGCGGAGAAGATGTCGCCGTTGCCGAGTACCGGAACGTCGGTGACATGTTCCTTGAGCCGTGCGATCTGAGTCCAGTCCGCGGTCCCGGAGTAGCGCTGCGATGCGGTTCTGGCGTGCAACGCCACAGCTGCGGCCCCTTCTGCGGCCGCGATCCGTCCGGCGTCGAGGTGTGTGTGGTGCTCGTCGTCGATTCCGACGCGGAACTTGACGGTCACCGGAATATCGGTGCCCTCGGTGGCCTTGACCGCGGCGGCGACGATCCGTCCGAACAGGTTTCGCTTGTAGGGCAGGGCCGCTCCGCCACCCTTGCGAGTGACCTTGGGCACCGGGCAGCCGAAGTTCATGTCGATGTGGTCGGCGAGATTGTCATCGACGATCATCTTGGCGGCAGCGTAGGTGGTGTCGGGATCGACCGTGTAGAGCTGCAGCGAGCGCGGCGATTCGGTCGGCCCGAAGGTGGTCATGTGCATCGTTGCGGGCTGGCGCTCGACGAGTGCGCGAGCGGTCACCATCTCGCAGACGTACAGCCCGGATGTGCTGCCCGCGCGCGCGATCTCCTGTTCACGGCACAGCGTGCGGAACGCGACGTTGGTCACGCCCGCCATGGGTGCGAGCACCACCGGACTCCTCAGCTCGAGGGAGCCGATTCGTAGTGCAATGGGATCGGTCGCAGTCATGACAGGTGGTGCCTCGTTCGTTCTCGGGTTCGCAGGCGTGCGCCTACGAGTCGCGCCCGACACCGAGTACGGTGCCGGGCACGGATCGATCGTGCGGATCGACTCAGGAAGCCTGCTTGGCTGCCTTGGCCGCTTCGCGGGCGAGGGAGCGGTCGCGCATCTCCTCGAACTTGGTTGCTTGGCGCTCGAGGTCTTCGAGGAAGA
This sequence comes from Rhodococcus sp. I2R, assembly GCF_020889545.1. Lineage (NCBI taxonomy): Bacteria > Bacillati > Actinomycetota > Actinomycetes > Mycobacteriales > Nocardiaceae > Rhodococcus > Rhodococcus sp. I2R. The sequence continues at coordinate 1,232 of NZ_JAHUTG010000034.1, read as the reverse complement.
CAGCGAGTTCCTCGCGCTTGCTCTCACCGCGGCCGGTGAAGTCCTCACGCTCGAAGATGCGCCACTTGCGCAGGACCGGCCAGACGACGTCCTCGAGGTGCTGACGCAGATCGTAGATGCCGTGCTTGGCCATGAGTACACCGTTGCGACGGAAGTTCGGCATACCGGCACCGGGCATCTGGAAGTTCATCACGATGTCGGAGAGGGCCTCGAGCGTCTGATCCGGTGCGATATCGAGCGCTGCCGCGCTGATGTTGCGGTAGAAGATCATGTGCAGGTTCTCGTCGGCAGCGATGCGCTGGAGCATCCGGTCCGCGATCGGGTCGTCGCACACCTTGCCGGTGTTGCGGTGCGAGACGCGCGTCGCCAATTCCTGGAATGTCACGTACGACACCGAATGCAGCAACCCGGTCTCGGATCCGGCGGGCGAGGCGAAGCCGTTGGTCATATGGATCATGCGGGCCTGCTCGAGCGCGACGGGGTCGACACCGCGGGTGACGACGAGGTAGTCGCGCATCACGATGCCGTGGCGGTTCTCCTCCGCCGTCCACCGTCCCACCCAGGTGCCCCACGCACCGTCCCGCGAGAAGTTCTCCGCGATCTCACGGTGGTAGGAGGGCAGATTGTCCTCGGTGAGCAGGTTGGTGACCATCGCGGCCTTGGCGACGTCGGAGAGCTTGCTCTGAGCCGGGTCGTAGTCCACCCCACCCAGCTCGGCGAAGTTGCGGCCCTCGTCCCACGGCACATAATCGTGGGGGTGCCACTCCTTGGCCATGGACATGTGCCGGTTCACGTTGTCCTCCGCAACCGGAACGAGCTCCTCTAGCAGCTCCAGCTGTGTCAGATCCCTCGCCATTGCATAGCCTCCAAGAATTGCGGATATCGTTGCCCAGCCTACGGCACCGTAACCCGCTCGAACACGAGGTGAGTTACGCGAGTCACAGCCGCCAGCCGGGCTCTGTGTGGGTTTCGATTCCGGTTCGGGTTCGGGTTCGGTTTCGTCCCCCCGTGGCAGTTCGTTCTCCACTGCCCAACCGTTACCGAGTGTACGACCGGACACCTCCAGGGTGGCCCGGGTACAGCTGTCGATCTGCTGTGCATCTCGTGGCGATGGTGCCCCCAGTAGGACTCGAACCTACGACCTGCGGATTAAAAGGTCAGTGATTCACCCCCTCCGACCGGCACTCGGGGCAGTCGCATGACGAGCGACCTGTACTGCCATGTGTGCGGCG
>NZ_JAHUTG010000033.1:0-43657 GCF_020889545.1 Rhodococcus sp. I2R | reverse complement strand
CTCCGTCGTCATCGACGCACACCTGGCCGGCATCCCCGTCAGCGTCATCGGCATCGAATCACGCGCCATCGCCCGCAAAGGCTGGTTCCCCGCCGACGGACCCGACCAATGGACCTCGGGCACACTGTTCCCCAGCAGCTCCAAGAAAACCGCCCGCGCCATCAACGCCGCCAGCGGCAGCCGCCCCATCGTCGTCCTCGCCAACCTCTCCGGCTTCGACGGCTCCCCCGAATCACTACGCACCCTGCAACTCGAATACGGCGCCGAAATCGGACGAGCCATCGTCAACTTCGACGGACCGATCGTCTTCTGCGTCATCTCCCGCTACCACGGCGGCGCATTCGTCGTCTTCTCCGGCGCACTCAACGACAACATGGAAGTCCTCGCCGTCGAAGGATCCTTCGCCTCCGTCCTCGGCGGCGCACCCGCAGCCGCCGTCGTCTTCACCAGAGACGTCAACGCCCGCACCGCCGCCGACCCCAAAGTCACCGAACTCGAAACCGCACTCGCCGCAGCCGACACCGACGCCGACCGCGCACACCTACGCATCGAACTCGCCACCACCACAACCGAGGTCCGCAACGCCAAACTCGGCGAAGTCGCATCCGAATTCGAAACCATCCACAACATCCAACGAGCCCAACAAGTCGGATCCGTCCACCACATCGTCCCCGCCGCCGAACTCAGACCACAAATCATCGCCGCAATCGAACGCGGCATAACCCGCACACACCCATAGCGCACCCTCGACTAGCTCGAGCAGGTAGTCGACCGGTTTCTGGACCCGCTCTCGTGCGACCCTTACTCCGTGTTGGTCGATGTCCTGAACTACGTGGGTATTGCGGTGTTCGCTGCGTCGGGCGCCCTCATCGGTGTGCGCAAACGCCTCGACTTGTTCGGTGTGTGTGTTGTGGGCATCACGACGGGTATCGGCGGCGGCATCATCCGCGATGTCCTGCTCGGCATCCATCCGCCGACCTCGCTGGATCAGTGGCCGAACCTCGCGGTGGGGCTGGCTGCGTCGTTGATCGTGTTCGTGGCCCATCCCGCGATGAATCGGGTGTGGAAGGGCATGTTGCTCTTCGACGCCTTCGGGATGGGCCTGTTCGCGTCCACGGGTGCCTCGATCGCGCTGGCCGCCGGGGGGAGTTCGCTCTCCGCCTGCCTGATCGGTGCGACGACGGCGGTGGCGGGTGGCGTCATCCGCGACATCCTGGTCAACGAGGTGCCGCTGCTGCTGCGCCGCGACCTGTACGCGATTCCGGCGCTGCTGGGGTCGTCGATCGTCGCGGTGGTCGAGGGCCTGGGTCTGCCCGAGAACGTGGGGTTGATCGTCGGGACCGTCGTAGCGACGGGACTGCGGCTACTCGCGCTGTGGAGGCGCTGGAATCTCCCCATCGCCAAACGCGTCCCGGACGAGGAATAGGGCGCTGAACCGACCCTTCTCAGACATATCTCAGTCCTTCAGGACAAACTGTGACAATGCGTATTCTGGTTGTCGACGACGATCGAGCGGTTCGCGACTCGCTCCGCAGGTCGCTCACCTTCAACGGCTACACCGTCGAGCTCGCGGTCGACGGGCTCGATGCCCTCGAGAAAGTGGCAGCCGCGCGTCCCGACGCCCTGGTGTTGGACGTGATGATGCCTCGTCTGGACGGCTTGGAGGTGTGCCGGAGGCTGCGCAGCACGGGCGACGACCTGCCCATCCTGGTGCTCACGGCGCGCGACTCGGTCTCCGAGCGGGTGGCAGGTCTGGACGCCGGTGCCGACGACTATCTGCCCAAGCCGTTCGCGCTGGAGGAGTTGCTCGCACGTCTGCGGGCTCTGCTTCGGCGGACGGCCATGGAGGCGGAGGGCGAGTCCGAGGCGCTCGAGTTCGCCGATCTGACGCTCGACCCGGTGACCCGCGAGGTGACTCGCGGTGAGCGTTCGATCAGTTTGACTCGCACCGAGTTCTCGCTGATGGAGATGCTGCTGATGAACCCGAGACGGGTTCTCACGCGCAGCCGGATCCTCGAGGAAGTCTGGGGCTACGACTTCCCGACGTCAGGCAACGCCCTCGAGGTGTATGTCGGCTACCTGCGGCGCAAGACTGAGGCGGAGGGGGAGTCGCGATTGATTCACACCGTCCGAGGCGTCGGATATGTCCTGCGTGAGACGCCTCCGTGATGGTCGATTCATCGGGGCGACGGTCGGCGGTGTCGGACGAATCGGTGATGCGTCCGCCGATGCCGCTCACGCGCACCGTGTCGCTGCGGTGGCGGGTGACGCTGCTGGCGGCGTCGGTGGTGGCCATCGCTGTCGCTGTGATGGCCATCGCCGCGTACGCGGTGGTCTCGCGGGCGTTGTACGGCGATGTCGATACGCAGTTGCGCACCCGGGCCGACGCACTCATCAACTCTCGGGTGGTCACATTCGACCCTCGTTACGTCGCCGGCGCCACCCTGTACAGCACCGATGTGTCCGTGGCGTTGATCTTCTCGGATCTGACCAAGTACGTTCCGCCCGGATCGCAGGTGCCCATCGGTAATCCGGAGCTCGCGGTAGCCCAAGGCCTGTCGGATATGTCGTTGCGCACCGTCGACGATCAGCGCGTGCTGAGTCAGCGCACCCAGGATGGCAGTACCGTTGTTATCGCACAGCGCCTTTCGCCGACCGGGGCGGTGTTGGACCGGCTTGCGTGGGTGCTGTTGGTGGTCGGCGCCTTCGGGGTGGTGCTGGCTGCGGGTGCTGGTATGGCAGTCGGCCGCACCGGTTTACGGCCGATCGCACGTTTGACCGCCGCCGCCGAGCGAGTCGCGCGCACCGACGATCTCACTCCGATTCCGGTGACAGGTGACGACGAATTGGCGCGCCTGACCGAAAGTTTCAACACGATGCTGCGCGCACTGGCGGAATCGAGGGAGCGGCAGGGCCGACTCGTCGCCGACGCCGGACACGAACTGCGGACACCGTTGACCTCACTGCGGACCAACATGGAACTGCTCATTGCATCGGGTCGGCCCGGGGCGCCGGCGATCCCGGAGGAGGACATGGCCGAACTCCGTTCCGATGTCGTCGCGCAGATTCAGGAATTGTCCACGTTGGTGGGCGATCTGGTGGATCTTGCCCGCGAGGACGCCCCGGAAACGGTGTACGAGAGAGTGGATCTGGCCGAGGCTGTGGAGCGCAGCCTCGAACGAGCTCGGCGTCGTCGCAACGAGATCGACTTCGATGCGACGCTGGAGCCGTGGTTCGTCTACGGGGATCAGGCCGGCCTCTCGCGCGCGGTGCTCAACGTTTTGGACAACGCGGCCAAGTGGAGTCCCACCGGGGGAGAGGTTCGCGTGGTGATGCGCAGGCTCGGTGACGGGCTGATGGAACTCACCGTCGACGATGCCGGCCCTGGCATTCCCGAGGAGGATCGCGAGCTTGTGTTCGAGCGGTTCTATCGCTCGACGGTGTCACGTTCGATGCCGGGTTCGGGTCTCGGCCTGGCCATCGTTCGGCAGGTCGTGATCAAACACGGCGGCACCATCGGCGTCGAGGTGTCCGACCGTGGCGGCGCACTCATCCGTATCGTCCTGCCCGGCGAACCCGCGACAGGCATCGAAATTCCCTGAGCCGTAGCTGGTGAGGGCGCTGTGGACAGTCACGGCAAACTGATAGGCGCATCTCAGCGCCTTCTCAGTACCACCCGGCAAGGTAGTCGTCGAGAAGGCAGGCGACCTCGAAGGGCGAGGTTTTAGTGAAAGAAGCGACTGCAGATGACCGACGATCGTAACGACCCCGCGCAGAACAACCCCGCGCAGAACAACCCCGCGCAGAACAATCCGACACAGCAGTTCCCCACCCAACCTGGTGCATTCGGGCAACGTCCGCAGGGGCAGTACGGTCCCGCGCACGGCCAGAACCCGTACCAGCAGGGCAATCCATACCAGCGGGGCGATGGGTACAACCAGCACGCGACTCCCCAGCAGCATGCTGCTCCCACGCAGCATGGGTCCGCGACGACGAAGGCTCGACCGGGCCGCGCGACGCTCGTTGCCGGGGCTCTCGCGCTGGTCCTTGTCGGCGGCGGAATCGGCGGTGCCATCGGTGTTTACGCGGCCGGCGGCGGGAACGGTGCAGGAGGCGCGACCAACTCCCTGAACTCCACCATCACGGCCGCGCAACCGGCAGCCAACATTCCTGACGGCTCCATCCAAGCCGTCGCGAACAAGGTGCTGCCGAGTGTCGTGCAGATCGAGGTTGTCGGAAATCAGGCCGAGGGGGAGGGATCCGGTGTGATTCTCTCCTCGGACGGTCTCATCCTGACCAACAACCACGTCGCAACCGGGGCCGGTGCCAACGGCAAGCTCACCGTCTCGTTCGCCGACGGCACCACCGCGGACGCGACGCTCGTCGGAGCCGACGCGGTCTCGGACATCGCCGTCATCAAGGCCGAGGGACGAACGGACCTGACGCCGATCGAACTCGGGTCCTCGTCCAATCTGCAGGTCGGCCAGCAGGTCGTTGCGATCGGTTCGCCTCTGGGCTTGGCCGGGACCGTCACCACGGGCATCGTGTCCTCGCTCAACCGTCCGGTATCGACCAGCGGTGAAGCCGGAAATCAGAACTCCGTGATCGATGCCATCCAGACCGATGCCGCGATCAATCCGGGCAATTCCGGTGGCGCGCTCGTCAATACCGATGGTCAACTGATCGGTATCAATACCGCCATCGCCTCGCTCGGTGGCAGTTCCTCCGGCGCGCAGAGCGGATCCATCGGGCTCGGCTTCGCCATTCCTGTCGATCAAGCCAAGCGCATCGCCGACGAGTTGGCGACCACCGGCCAGGCGACGCAGGCGATGATCGGCGTGCAGGTGCCCTCTCGGGATGACGCGAACGGCGCCACCGTCGTCGAGGTCACCGAGGGCGGGCCCGCGGAAGCTGCCGGAATTCCGCAGGGCGCGGTCATCACCAAGGTGGACGACCGGGTGATCGAGAGCGGTGACGCGTTGATCGCTGCGGTGCGCTCGCATGTGCCGGGCGATTCCGTCACCATCACTTACACCGATGGCGGTAGGGAGCAGACGGTCGACGTCACCCTGGGAACGGCGGAGCCGCAGACCGGTGCGGTGCAGGCACCGTCCGAGTCGGGTTCGCAGCTGCAGATCCCCGGCTTCCCCGGAGGTCGCTGATGCTGTCTTTCACTGATCGACTGGCTACCGTCGCCACGATTTACGCACAGCGTGAGGCTCAGCACGGCGCTACTACTACGGTTAGCGGTATGGAACACGAGGCAGCACTGGCTGGGCGTGCATTGGTAGTGATCGTCGACGATCGGACCGCGCACAGCAACGAGAAGGATTCGACAGGTCCGCTGGTGACAGAGCTGCTCACGGAGGCGGGGTTCTTGGTCGACGGCGTCGTCGCGGTCACCTCGGACGAGGTGGACGTGCGTAACGCTCTCAACACGGCTGTGATCGGCGGTGTCGACCTGGTGGTGTCCATCGGCGGGACCGGTGTGTCGCCTCGCGATGTCACCCCCGATGTGACGGCCGAGGTGCTCGATCGTGAGATTCCGGGCATCAGCGAGGCGCTTCGGTCTTCGGGACTCGCGGCGGGATCGTTGGATGCCGGGCTCTCCCGTGGTCTCGTCGGCGTCTCGGGGAGCACGCTGGTGGTCAACCTGCCGTCCTCCCGGTCGGCGATCCGTGACGGCATGGCGACGCTGACGCCGCTCGCCGGTCATGTCATCTCCGAGCTCTCCGGTCTCGACGAACAATAGAGCTATGTCCGAGGACTGTTCACCAGAATCAGACGACGCGAGCCGGGCCCGTGCGCAACGGGCCCGGCTCGCTCGTATTTTCGGCGATGTTCTGCCCGAGTCGACGGGTGACGATCGGCCGACCGAGAGCGACGGTCGGTCGGACGATTGGTTCGCGAGCGAGCGCCCACCCCATCATGCCTGATGTGATCCACCCCACATTTTTCTCGACATGGGGCCGAGTTGTTCGTGTTTCGTTTACGCACTGTTAGCCAATCCGGACGGACATCGCGTTGCCTTCGAGGGTCGATCTGCCGCCCATTCGGGTCACTACCTTCGGGGGTATCGCTACCCGTATACAAGGATCTGTGGAGAGTCCCCGCATTTCAGGGCGCATGTGCACCTCGGTGAGGTTTGTAACGAAATGAAAACGGCTGCGATAGCTGTGATCCGGGTTACCTGTCAGTAAGGTGTGACTGGTGTTCACATGCATGAAACACATCACGATTCGGCCATGTACGACCGGCGATCGTAGGGATTGTCACGATCCTGCAACTCCTCTAATGTTCCCCTCAGCTTCCGGCACGAGAGCGTGGATTTACACGCTCACTGCTTCTGTGTCGGGACTATCACGAACATGATCTGATGATCGGGTTCTGCTCGGGGATCCTCGGCAATGCTGCCGGTGTGACGCGAGGGTGAAAGCCACAAGCTTCCCGCGCAAATGCGCTGGGACTGAACATGATGAGGAAGTAAATGACGGAGATCCAGAAGCCGCGGCGTAGCCGTGGACTGAAGTCCATGGGCGCCGCAGTTGTTGCCGGCGCTTCGGTTGTCGGCCTGGTGCTCGGTACGGGTACCGCGTCCGCAGCTGTAGACAGCACGAACTCGGTTGTGGATGCCAATGGCAACCTCATCACCGTGACGTTGTCCGACACCTTCATCAACAGCGTCTCGCCGCTCGACGGCAACCCGCTCACCCGTGAGTGGTTCGCCAACGGCGTTGCAGGCTGGGAAGTTACCGGACCTGACGCCGACGACTTCGAAGGCACCGTCAAGATCGGCTACCAGGTCGGCTACCCGGCCAGCCTCGGTGGAGAGCTCTCCATCGACTGGGCATCGCCTTCGATCGGTGCTGAGCTGGGCTACGACCTCATCGAGGGCGAGCCTGCGGCCGGAGTCGGAGCTGAAATCGAGCTTCTCCCGACCATTGGTGGCAACATCACCCTCGAGCCCGGCCCCGGCGTCGTGCAGTCGGAGAGCGCTTACGCGATCGTCGACGAGTCCGCCGACATCACCGGCAGCGAGGGTGACGCAGAGGGCCCCAGCGGCACCATCCAGGTTGCAAACCTGCACGGCACCGCGACCGGCATCCTCGGCAACGTCCGCGTTCGCCCGTACGTCTCGGTCATCAGCTCCACCGGTGACTCGGTTGTCACCTACGGTGCACCGTGGACCTTCAACTGATCTCCATCAGTTGAGCTCGAGCTTCACCCAGTGCTGACGCGCTGACACAATCGGGCCCGTCCGGAATATTCCGGACGGGCCCGATTTGTGCGTCCCACCGACAGTTGACGATCCGAATTGCCGAGCCCCGCGGCTCCGGCCACGAGATAAGGCTGATTCAAGACGATGCGTTCCACTTTGATGTCCGCGGTGGCGATCACCGCGTTGATCGCGCTGACCGGGTGCAGCAGCGATTCCGACGGCGATGCCGCCAATGCCGACGCGTGCCAGCAATTCGGCGCCGCCCACGACCAACTGGCCGAGCTCACCGCAGCTGGACCTACGGACGGTGATGTCGAGCAGTGGTCCGCAGACAAGGATGCCTCCATCGCCGAGATGCAATCGCTCGCAGGCACCGCCACCGATGATGTCCAGGTGCAGATTCAAGCGCTCGTCGATGCGCTCCCGGCCGACTCGCTCGAACTCACCGAAGCGGACAGCGAATCCGGCCAGGCGTTCGTCGACAACGCCGCCGCCGTAGCCTCGGCTTGCGAGAGCGACGGCACCACAATCACTCTGGCAGAATTCCCGCTACAGAGGTTCTAGACAAGTCGCGGTCGCGTCGTGCTCGGATCGATACCGCCGATCGCCCAAGACAGCGAAAAGCCCGTTTGCGCTGAGTATTCAGTGCAAACGGGCTTTTCGATGTTCGTCCGACTGTTACTTGCTGTGCTGCCCGCCGCCGGACTCGCCCAGGTCCGTGGGTGATTCACCGCTGCCACCGGTGTCGTCCGCCGGTGTCGAGAGCTTGCGTCCCACCTCGGTTCCACCCGCGAGAATGTCGCGGATCTGAACCAGAACGTCGACGTCGCTCAGCTCCTTTTCGGGCTGACTGACGAATCGCTTCTTGGCGGTGTTGACCGGAAGAATGAGGACGAAGTAGACGACTGCCGCGATGATGATGAAGTTGATGATCGCGGTGATGATCGCCCCGACGTTCACGAAAGTCTCGGGACTGGAGGTGATTTGAAAGCCCCAGCCGTACTCGTTCGATCCACCGAGGGCAGCGACCATCGGGTTGACGATGTTGGAGGTGAACGCGGTGACGATGGCGGTGAAAGCTGCGCCGACAACCACGGCGACGGCGAGATCGACGACGTTTCCTCGGAGGAGGAAGTCCTTGAAGCCTTTGAGCATGTGCCCTCCCGGGAGTCCGACGGATCTAGTGGTCGTGAGGAGAACGAGGCTAGCCGATTCGGTGCCCTTCGCAGAACCTCTCACACCCGGCAGCTCGCTGCAGTATGGCGCGTAACAGAAATTGACCGTTGCGAACGAAAGTTGTTACCCATTAATGGTGACGAAGAACAGATCGTCCCGTATTCTTCCCCAGGAATGAGTCTCGGTGTGTAAGTCGAGGCGGTCGGATTCACTGTTTTTTGAGGGGAACCATGAACGAGTCTCGCTTTCCCGGGCTGCCTCGCCTGTCCGGACTTCGCAGAATCGGTCGCATAGCTGCGCTCGGTGCAGCGGCATCGATGGCGGTAGGCCTGATGTCGGCCGGATCGGCCAACGCCGAAACCTTCGTCCCACTCGCTCCCGGTGAGAAGGTTGCGGGGCCGTACAAGATCGCGCACTTCGACGAATCTGCCAAGGTTGCACCGCAGATCGCGTTCAACGGACTCAACCGCAACGCCTGGGCCACCGGAACTGCGATGTCCGAGGTTCCCGAAGGCGCAGAAGGCACCCTGACAACCGGCTACCTCGTCGGCTGCCAGCTCGACATGGACGATTTGAGCTTCGGCCTGGACTTCGGTGCCGGTATCGAAGGTGGCAACACCAACATCATCACGCTGTTCCCCATTCCTTTCCTCATCGGCGGTGAAGGCGAGACCACCAACACCATCGGCGGCGGTGCCAGCTTCGAGGTACCACTGAAGGATCGCGAGGTTGCTGCGGTAGAAATCGCGTCCAAGGACGTCAGCGGACCGGTCACCGCGATTCAGTACCAGGATGTCGCTATCTCCGTTCAGAACTGCGGCGGATACGCACAGGCTCGCTCGTACACCACGCTCGAGCTCACCGGTGACTACCGCTACAAAGGCACCCTCTACGGCCAGCCCTTCAGCCTCGGCTGATCGCGCGTACGTCGACGATCTTCGCTGGACATTTTGACTTCGCAGGACCTTACGAGGGGAACAAAGACCGTGAAGAACAACAAGACTGCTGCGACACGCATCGCTGCACTCGGCGCAGCAGGCGCCATCGCACTCGGCTTCTGGTCCGCAGGCGCGGCGAGCGCAGACACCTTCGTCCCGCTCGCGGACAACGAGATCACCAAGACGCTGATCGACGGCACCGTCGTCACCGTCAAGGGATTCGGCCAGAGCGGCCTCATCTCGCCTTCGATGGGCGCAACGCCGACGCAGCGCAACGTGTGGGTCACCGGCAACTACACCGTCGAAACGTCCAACCCCGGTGGCGGTTCCATCGAGCCGGGCTTCTTGGTCGGCTGCCAGGTGGACTTCGCTGCCGGCATCAGCGGTGGCGTCGAAGGTTCGTTCGGCCAGGGCAACACGATCAGCGTCGACCCCGGTGACATCTCTTCGCTCGAAATCACACGCACGCAGCCGAATACGTATGACATCGGCGCCGGCGTCAATCTGGATCTCGCGCCCGGTCAGCTCAACGACATCAAGCTCGTCGCCGACGAGACCGACGCCAAGATCGACGGCGTCACTGTCGCTACGGAGACCTCGAACGATTTCGACTTCTCGGGTAGCGGTGGCGGATTCACATACGCCGACGAGACGATCGGTGTCTCGGGTTGCGCCGGGTTCGCGGAAGCGCGCTCTTACGTCAACGTCACCATCGAAAACGATGCCGTGACGTCCACGGTGACCCTGTGGGGTCAGCCCTTCAGCATCGGCTGAGCAACGCACTAACCACCTCTGGCGGTGACGCGATCGACGGCGTCACCGCCAGAGGTGGTTACTTTGCGATTACACCAAGATTGTGAGTTGCTACAAAGTAGGTTCTTGTCGTCCAGGCACGTTACGATCAGTTTTATGGGCCGTCACAGAGCAGGGGATGCAGCGCCGTCCAGCGATTGGATCGAGCGCGTTCTCGGCAAGCGCCACCGACTCTCGCTATACCACGATCCCGAGGGTGCGCTTGCGAGCGAGTCGGCGTTGCTGCGGATGTACCCACACAAATCCGATGTGGAGGACTACGCCCACCGAGACGAGGCGTACCGAAACCTGGGGACCTCGGCGGCACTGCATGTAGTTCGCGATGTGTTCGCAGACTACGACTGCTATGTCCTGCGGCTCTCGGAGCAGCGGATCATCGAGCACCGTCCCATGCGATCGAATGATGCCCTGCACAGCGACGTGTTCATCGAAACGCACGAGATCGTCGACGGCGACGATGTCTTCAGCGTTCGTATCGTCTTCACTGACTCCATCGGCGCCCTGGTCTTCACCCATTTCGCCACGTTCGTCGGTCGAGTGGAGGCCCCCGCTGCCGCAAAGCCGGCCGAGGTTGTTCAGGGAGATTCCGGCACCCGTCAGCCCAACGAGGATGTAGCCGCAAGCAACTGACTCGCAGGCAACTACTGACTTCAGTGGAACGTCACCGTCAGGGCGCTCGTGAGTGATGCGGCCGCTACCGTCGTGGCGTCCTCAGGCGACATGGCTACGAGAACCACAGGGTCGGTGCCCCGTCGGCTGGAGTTCTCCGACGAAACCAGTATCACCACAGCCTTGCTCGCCAGCACCCGCGCGGCGCGGTCGTCATCTCCTTCGCCGACGGTCAGCACGTCGACTGTGTCGCCGGACCGCAACAGGTTCGTCACCCCGGCATCGCTCAACCGCACCGGGACGATGCGCGCATCGGGCGCGTCGATCGCAGACTCCGCCAACCGGGACGACAACAGTCGAACGTCGGTGATGGGCTCGCCCGCGCGTACTGGACCCGCCACGGTGCGTGCGCCGATGTCGTCCAATGACTCCAGCGCGCCGTCGGGAACCGTGGTTGGGGAGAACTCCGCGATCCGCACGTCCTCGGACCCGAGCGTGGCGCCTGGGGTGAGATCGTGCGCTGCGACGAGAACGCGGACGTGATCGGTGGCGGCCGCATCCCGTGCGAACATCACCACGGCGGTCAGCGCGAGCGAAGCTGCGGCCACGCGTCTGACAAGGATGGTCCTGCTCCAGCCGGGTCGGGCGAGGATCCGGTCCAGCACGGTGGCGTCGAGACGCGTCGATTTCTTGGGGGCAGGCGAGCTGAGCGGCATGTCGAGCACGCTATCGGCACACACGCGTCGCCGAAGCGCCGAACAGGCCCCGGCTGTGGATAGAACCGGGGCCTGTGGACGAACGGGAGAACTACGAGCTGGCGGCGGCCTTCGCTGGCGTCGGAGTCGAGGTGCTGGGCTTGGCAGAAGAGCTGCTCGAGGAGTCCTTCGAGGCGGTGGCTTCGGTCTTGACCGGAGCAGAATCGCTCTTGGACTCACCGGAGCTTTCGCTGACCGTGCTCGATCCGCTACGGCTGTCGGTCCGGTAGAATCCGCTGCCCTTGAATACGATCCCAACGGAGTTGAACAGCTTTCTCAGCTTGCCGGTGCACTGCGGGCACACGGTCAGCGAGTCTTCGCTGAACGACTGCACGATGTCGAACCGGTTGTCGCATTCGGTGCAGGCGTACGAATAGGTGGGCATCGATGGTTCCTCCGCGCTGGTCCACTGGTCACCAAGGAGATGTCGCCGGGGGATGATGCTCGGTCGAGCGGCTTTCCCCCACGATTGGTGTGCCGAAAAACAGATGGTACTTTGCCGAACAAGACAGAGCATTAGCACTCTACATACAAGACTGCCAACCCAGCCATTCGGGCATCTATTCCCGAGTCAACGCCACCGAGCCCCGGTTTGGCGTCAATGCGTGCGAGGCGCGGCGATCGTGCTGTTCCTCGGGGAGTTCTTCGACCAATTCCCCGTCACGCACCACCGCGACAATCGGTATGCCCGGGGCAACGAGATCCAGCGTCCGATCATAGAAACCGGCACCCCTTCCCAGTCTCACACCGCGGAAATCGACCGCCAGAGCGGGGACGAACACCACCTCGCAGCGCGTGACGGACTCAGGGCCCAGAATCGGTCCCGTGGGCTCGGACAAACCATAGGGAGCCGCCCTCAGACTGCCGCGGCCTGTGTACTCTGCCCAATGCAAAGGCCCTGGTTCACGCGCTATGGGAACCAGGACCGTGGGGGATACCGACTTCAGTGCGTCGAGTAGATCGAGCGAGCCCGGCTCGCTGCCGACAGGGACGTACGCCGCCACAGCAGTCGCTCCGCGCGCCAGTTCGGCTGCGGCATGACACAGTTTCAGAGATTCCTCGGCGCGCACCACAGCGTCGACGGCGCGACGGCGAGTCAAGACACGGCTCCGCCACTCCTCCTTGGATATCGGGTTCACGGAATCACCAGCGTCATGAGTTTCGAGCATAAGCACCACGGGAAACAGACACCACACGCGGAGTCGATCCGCAGCGAGCATGGATAGGGTGGGAAATATGTCAGATGTCGCAGTCGACGCTCCCGCGTCGGGGCCAGTACGTCAATTCCGGACGGCAATCGTTCCCGCGGCAGGGATGGGGACCCGCTTCCTGCCCGCGACCAAGACAGTTCCGAAGGAACTGCTTCCGGTCGTGGACACACCGGGAATCGAGCTCGTCGCGGGTGAGGCGGCCGATTCGGGTGCACAACGCCTCGTCATCGTCACCTCGCCCGGTAAGGACGGCGTCGTCGCCCACTTCGTCGAGGACCTCGTCCTCGAAAGCAAGCTCGAGGCCAGCGGCAAGCTGAAGATGCTCGCGAAGGTGCGGGTCGCGCCGGCGTTGCTCGACGTTCAATCGGTCATCCAGAAGGAGCCGCTCGGACTCGGCCACGCTGTGGCCTGCGCCGAGGAAGTCCTCGACGCGGACGAGGACGCGATCGCCGTTCTTCTTCCCGACGATCTGGTGCTTCCGCGTGGCGTCCTCGACGTGATGTCCCGGGTGCGGGCCAAGCGCGGCGGATCCGTCCTGTGTGCGTTCGAGGTTCCCGAGGAGGACGTCTCCGCATACGGGGTGTTCGAAGTGGAGACCGTCCCCGACGCCGTCAACCCCAACGTCCTCAAGGTCACCGGGATGGTCGAAAAGCCCAAGCGTGAGGATGCGCCGTCGCTGTTCGCCGCGGCCGGCCGCTACCTCCTCGACCGGGCAATCTTCGACGCGTTGCGACGCATCGAGCCGGGCGCGGGCGGCGAGCTCCAGCTCACCGACGCCATCGCTCTCCTCATCAAGGAGGGCCACCCGGTGCACGTGGTGGTGCATCGTGGATCCCGACACGACCTCGGAAATCCCGGGGGATACCTCCGTGCTGCGGTTGACTTTGCACTCGAACGTGACGATTACGGTCCGCCGTTGCGTGAGTGGCTGACCGAACGTCTGAGCGACGATTGGGCTCCCCAGCTCACCCAGTACGAATAGGCCCTGGAGAAACAGGCCCGATGTGACCAGATAGAGGAAGGGCCAGATGCGCTCGGTTGAGGATCAGCAGACCAGGGTGACTGCCGCGGCAGTCGCGCCGCGGCCTGTGCGGGTCGCCATCTCGGAGGCGCAGGGTCTGCTCTGCGCCGAAGAGGTGGTCACCGAGCGCCCACTGCCCGGATTCGACCAGGCCGCGATCGATGGTTACGCCGTCCGCAGCGTCGACGTGTCCGAGGCGGGCACGGATATGCGCAACGAGGACGACGAACGCATCGAACTGACGTTGCCCGTCGTCGGCGAGGTCAGCGCCGGGTCGCGTCAGCCGATTCGGTTGCAGCCACGGCAGGCGGTGCGCGTCGACACGGGGGCTCCGCTCCCGACGTTGGCAGACGCCGTGCTTCCGCTCGACCGGACCGACGGCGGTCGCGCCCGCGTCAAGGTCTACCGGCCCGTCCGCTCCGGCGAATACGTGCGCAAGATCGGTGACGACGTGCAGCCCGGTGACGTCGCGGTCCGGTCGGGCACGATCATCGGCGCCGCCCAGGTCGGTCTGCTCGCCGCCGTCGGGCGCGACAAGGTGCTCGTCCATCCGCGTCCGCGCCTGTCCGTCATTTCGGTCGGTGGGGAACTCGTCGACACCGACCGCACCCCTGGCCCCGGCCAGGTGTACGACGTCAACTCTTACTCACTCGCTGCCGCGGCACGTGACGCCGGAGCCGACGTCAACCGTGTGGGCATTGTCAGCACCGATCCGAAGCGACTGCGCGAGGTCGTCGAGGGTCAGCTGATCCGATCGGAGATCGTCGTCATCGCCGGAGCGGTCGGGGGCGGCGCCTCCGATGGAGTGCGCGAGGCGCTCTCGGACCTCGGCGACATCGAGGTCGAACGCGTGGCGATGCATCCAGGTTCGGTCCAGGGATTCGGTCAGCTCGGCCGCGACGAGGTGCCAACGTTCCTGTTGCCGGCAAACCCCGTGAGCGCGTTGGTGGTGTTCGAGGTGATGGTGCGTCCGCTCATCCGCATCGCCCTCGGACGCCGGCAGCCGATGCGGCGAACGGTCACCGCGCGCACCGTCGCCCCCATCACCTCCATCGCGGACCGCAAGGGGTTTCTTCGTGGCCAGTTGATGCGCGACGAGGACACGGGGGAGTACCTCGTGCAGGCCCTCGGCGGTGCGCCCGGTGCGTCCTCGCACTTGCTGGCCACACTCGCCGAGGCCAACTGCCTGGTCGTCATCGATCCGGAGGCCACCGAGATCCGCACCGGCGAAGAAGTAGAAGTCTCATTCCTCGCCCAGCGTGGGTAGGCGCTCCGCGCATGTGCGCGGAAATACATAGCCCGCTATGGATTTCCACGCACATGCGTGAAGCGCCTAATATCGACTGATGCCGCGCACGTGGTCGAGCCACCCTGGATGGCCGGCGAAACTTGGACCGCTGACCGTCGCCGCAGGGAACGTCAGGGTCCGTCCTGTTCGGTTGCGCGACGGCGCAGCCTGGAGTCGGCTCCGACTGGCCGATCGCGACTACCTCGAGCCGTGGGAGCCGACAGGGGAAGGATCGTGGGCGGCCCGCCACCATGTCACTGCCTGGCCCGCACTCTTGTCCGGGTTGAAGTCCGAGGCCCGTAAGGGGCACATGCTTCCGATGGCAATCGAGGTCGACGGCGATTTCTGTGGCCAGATCACCGTGGGCAACATCGTTCGCGGTGCGCTGCGGTCCGCCTGGATCGGTTACTGGGTCTCCAAGGAGCTCAACGGACGCGGTGTTGCGACCGCGGCCCTGGCGCTCGGTCTCGACCATTGCTTCGGTCCGGTCGGTCTGCACCGTGTCGAGGCGACCGTGCGTCCGGAAAACCTCGCGAGTCAAGCTGTACTGCGCCACGTGGGCTTTCGCGAAGAAGGCCTGCTCAAGGACTACCTCGACGTCAACGGCACCTGGCGCGACCACCTGCTGGTCGCGATGACGTCGAACGAGGTGCAGGTGACCGTTGCGGACCGGTTGGTGCGCACCGGCAGAGCTGCGTGGGCCTGACTCACTTCTCGAGACGGAAGTGACTCGAGTGACGTGTGTGTAATTCGGGTCGGCGCGTCTACCCGGATCGGCTTCGCCTTCCACATAGCCTGATCACGTCACCGATGTAACCGACTTGTCCGTGGAAGGAGAGCGCCGAGATGCCCAACTCGATCATTTGGATCGGACTGGTCGCCGTCTGGGTGTTCGTGCTGCTCCCGATGATGACGAGCAAGCGTCCACGCATCATGCAAACCTCCGACGCGGCCCTGGCCACCCGAGTGCTGCATCGCGGTGGAGTCAAGAGACCCAAACGCGGGCCCGCTGCCGGACATGCCAGTGACCCCGATTGGCGACCCGAATACGACGAGCGTGTATCGGCGCCCGCCAACATCGTCTTCGGACGCGAAGCACCGAACATCCGCGAGACATCGAACATCACGGCGGAGGACCCGATGGACACTCACGCACAGACCGACATCATCGACCGGGACGAGGTCGAGTGGGACGGGGAGGACGGGCGAGAGTCCGAGGCGACGCGTGACTACGTCCCCAACCGTCGCGGACGCGGAGGGTTCGACCCCGAGGCCGATGCCATCGCGCGGGCCGCGCGCTACTCGTTCCGTCAACGGGCGGTTCTGGCGCTGGTGTTCGCGGCCATCACCTCTGCTGCGCTGGCCGTCATCGTCACCGCGACGCTGTGGTGGGTGTGTGGCCTCGCCGTGGTCGGTCTCGCCTGCTACCTGTACTACCTGCGTCGTCAGGTCCAGATCGAGCAGGAGATCCGCCGCCGCCGGCTGACGCGCATGGGACGATCCCGGCTAGGCGTCGAATCCCGAACCGACGAGGAACTCAAACTGGTTCCGCAGCGACTGCGGCGCCCCGGAGCGGTGGTTCTCGAAATCGACGACGAGGATCCCGAGTTCGACCACCTCGACCACTACTCCGAGCCCTTCCAGCAGCCCGGACCCGTCCACGAGGACGTTCGACGAGCCTCGGGGGCCTGACGTTCGGCGAGCCCGTCGGCCTTTGCTAAGGTTGCCCAGCGGGTTCAGTTGGTTACAAGTTCGACGGGCTCGCAAGAAGGGGCTGTGGCGCAGTTGGTAGCGCGTCTCGTTCGCATCGAGAAGGTCAGGGGTTCGATTCCCCTCAGCTCCACCACGTTTTGACGTCGGCTCCGCAGCTTGTCGGTGGCAGTGACTAGATTCGGCCCTGTGGGGGTCGACATTCTGAGATATCTCGTGTTCTTCGTCGCGGTGCAGTACGTGCTGTTGCTGTTGGCATCAGGTCATGACGCCGTCAAATCGCCGCAGTGGGATAGACGATTTCGGGAGGCGGGCGCACTCGAGTTGTATCGGCGTGGCGTCTTTGCCCGCAAGAACACCCTTGACGAGCTGTCCGCACGGCAGAACATGGTCGGGAATGATCCACCCGGTGGCTATCGGGAGGATAACGGTGACACCTACGAGGTGATCGCGATCCTCCGCGGAAGCACAGATCGCGCTCGGATGGCCGCCGAACTGGATCGACGGAGATCATGGCTGCTGGGCGTTGCCCTCGAACGTCAGTTCCGTCGAGTGAGAAACGTGCACGACATCAAATGGGTCCATCGACTGTGGTTCGCCCAGAGGCTGCTCAGCAGTGCAGAAGTGTCTGTACGAGGGGCAATTTGGATGGTACCGCGAAGCATCGAGGTTGTCGGAAATTCGTTCGGTACCTTCGGCAAACACGTCAGCGTCTCCGCAGTGCTCGTCGGAGCGATCTGGTGGGGATTGTCGGCTGGGGACTCCGAGATGTCGGGTGTCGTCGCGTCACTCGCCGGCGCCGGATTGATCGGCGGAGTTCTGTATGCAGTTGGACGCGTCTGGTGGGCGGTGGTGGTCGCGAGATTCGGACTGCCCGAGACGTGGGAGCGGCGGGGAATTGTTCGAGGGCTTTGTGTGTTGGTCGCCCTCGGTGCGGCATTCGCGCTTGCAGTGTCAGGGACGTTTCAGCGGACGAACAACGCGTTGATGGGGCTGGTCGATCACCTCGAACCGATGGACGGCAGCAGGCCCGCGTACTGGCACGGAATCATTCTTCTTGGGGTCGTCGGCTGGGTCGTGCGCAACTGTGTACGCAGCGCCGCGAATCCTCTTCTGGTGACCAAGGATCGGCTGGGGTTCGTCATGACGGCGTTGATGCTCACCGGTGTTGGGGTCGCATGCGTGGGAATGGTTCTGAACGTTGATACAAGCGGGTTCGTGATCGCCGCAGGGTGTTTGGTAGGCGGTTCGTTCTGCGGCATCGGCGCGATGATCGCTTTCCTGACGGTCCGCGATCGGCTTCGTCGATATCGAGCTTTGGCAGCCGCTGGCTACACGGTGCCTCGAAAGGGGTTTCGCTGCTGGGCTCTTGTCACGTGGATCGTCGTGTTCGGAGCACTTCTCGCGTGGTCGGAGCTGACCACATCACGCCCCGGTTCGGCCACCTACGTCATCGAGCAATGGGCTGCGCTGGTTGTCATGCTGACATTGATGTCGAGTTTCGTCCCCGGTGTGATCGTGACGCATCTATACATCAGACGGATCGATCGACACTTTTCTAGCTTGTCGATTCACGGTCTGGCGTAGGGGCCTGATCGCGGTGTCAGTCGCCGATCGGCCGTAGCGGTCGGGCGGGATTGCCGACGTAGACGGTGTCGGGTTCACAGTCCTTCGTCACGCAAGAATTTGCTCCAACTACAACACCATTGCCGATGGTGCCCCTGGCATGATCGTTGCGCCTGAGCCGATATAGGAACCGTCTCCGATTGTCACCGGCGCGGCGGTGAGCGTCGACGCCCGCGCGGCCGACAATCCGGTAGACATCCGTGCCTTCGTCTGAACAGAGTCTCTGGTTACGCATCACTGCACCTCCCTGACGCAGAAGCTTGAGGGTGGTGCCGTTCGCGAGACCTATCCGGGTGCTGAGCTCGTTCGACGATGTTCCAGAGTCGTAGGTCCGGACCAACGCAGGGAGGTCGTCGGCGCTCACGTGGTGCTTGCGACGTCGCGGTGCGACCGGTGTTGGCACAGCTCAAGTGGTGGTTCCGCGAGCAGCCGCCGAAACTGTTCGATGGTCATTGTAGAAGCTTCGGGCTGTCGGCCAGCTTGAGCCAGATGACTCCGCCGATGATGACCGTGAGCCACAGTGCGCGGCTGAGGGTCAGAGTTTCGTCGAAGAACACTGGCCCGAAAACGGCCGCCCCGACTGCTCCGATACCAGCCCAGACGGCGTACCCGATTCCGACGTCGATGGACTTCAAGGCGACGCTGAGTGCGAACAGTGTAAGGAGAAAGAAGACGGCTGCCGAGAGGGACCAGGTGAGGACGGTGAATCCTTCGCTGCCGTTGACGCTGAGCGCATAGCCGATCTCGAATACCCCGGCGAGCAGGAGGATGAGCCAGGGCACGGTTTTTTCTGGAGTGCTTGCTGAGGGTGTGTAGCTGGTTGCGACGTTCGGTGTTGTTTGCATGACTGTTTCCTTTCGAATCGGAGGGTGAATTACGCGGCACCGCTGAGCTGCAGGCCGATGACTCCGCCTATGACGACGGCGATTCCGAGTGCTTTCTTCCAGTCGAGTCGTTGGCCGAGGAACAACGCGCCGACGATGACGATTCCGACGCCGGCCACGCTCGTCCAGATGGCGTAGCCGACCCCGACGTCGAAAGTCAGTAGCGCCAGAGACAGGAAGAACGTTGCGACTGCGCCGCTGACCACAGTGCCGATGGTCCAGATCGGGTTGGTGAATCCATTCGCTTTACTGGCGCAGATTCCGACTGCGACTTCGAGTACTACTGCGATACCGAGGTGGAGCCAACTCATGACGTGCCTTTCTGTTGTGGTGCTTGAATCGACATGTGACGTGCAGGTGAGGGGCTGGGCGGAGAGATTCAAGTGCATGTACATGCATGAAAAACGATACGGAGGTCAAGTGCTGGATTCGCCTGCAAGCGCTACGAGATGATCGCGCTCAGGGTGGACAGTGCACGTCTGATGTCAGCGGAACCGCTGCTGGGCGCGTCATGCAGCAGTTCCTGGATCTTCGCCTCGTACTTGTCGTGGATATCGTTTGCGAGATCCACACCGCGTTCGGTGATGACGGCGTAGATGCCGCGGCCGTCGTTGGGGCATGTATCGCGATACGCGAGCCCTTTTGCTTCCATTCGGCCCACGAGGCGAGTCGCTGAACTCTGGTTGAGATCGACTCGCTCGGCGAGGTCGTTGATTCGGAGTTCCCGGTCGCGGCTCAGGATCAAGTGGCGAGAGGCCCTGTACTCGGTGATGCCGACCCCGAAAGCGCTCTGCATCCACCTGTCGAGGGCGGAATCCACTGCCTTGACTGCTGCGGCGACTTCAGACCATGCGCCACCGGCATCTCGAATGGGAGGGACGCCGCTGTTCGCAGGAACATCCATGTACATGCATGGAGATTAGCATGAGGATTTCGCGACGCGAACCGGCGGCGCGGATGGGCTCGACACCTGCTGCCTTCTGTTGCAGACGCATCGGGCCCGGACGACTGTGTCGTCCGGGCCCGATGCGCATTGGGAATCGGTCACATGGAAGCGGAGCCGGATCCGAGCAGTTCGAGGATCGGGATGTCGGAGATCGTGCTTCCGGTGGTGGATCCGGTGGAGAGCAAGCTCGAGATGAAGGAAGCGATGTCCATTGGGGGGACTCCTTGTTTCGTCGGTGGTGGCAAGCGATGCGACGGTATGCCGGTACGCCGTAGCTATTGTTACGGCATGGAACCCAACTTTTCTACCGTTTGGTTGGATTTTCTCCAATTGCTTGCCTGATGTTCGAACGAAACAGGGCCCGATCGACGGTGTCGACCGGGCCCTGCAGACTGGGAGTCTCTTATCAGCGCGGGAAGATGCTGTCGATCAGCGAGCTGCCAGCGGAGCTTCCGGTGGTGATGAGGGTTTCGATGAAGGCGTAGAAGTCCATGCGGAAAAGCTCCTTGTTGCGTGGGCGAAGTCGTGCTCGAGACAGGCTGGTGGTCCGAGTGGCGCACCAGCCGTCTGTATTGATACTGCATCTAACCCGGCTTCGCCACCGCTACGTCGGCGGGGACCCGAGATGTAGCCCGTTTGTCTTGAAGAGTTCACAACCCGTTGTCGGATAACGCAAATTTTCGGGGCAACTGGTCTGCCCGTTTTGTGTGGGTGTTGGTCCCCCGCGGGGGAGCAGGCCGGTAGTCTTACCGATCGAACGTAAATTCAGAGTTGATGGTCGACGTCTACTGGGGAGCGTCACCCCGGCCGCCTGTGAGTGAGTATCTGCGGCCCTGAGCCATGTGGAGTGTGAATGTCTTTCGAGTATGTCGACCTCGAGGAAACGTGGGTCGCTGGCCTGCCTGTCCGGAGCCCGAAGCGGGCGCTCGGGAGGCTGAACGACCCAGCGCTCGATCAGGCGTGGTCCTCCGTTCTCAAGCAGGAGATCGGAGGTCCGTTGGCGTCCATCTACACGGACTTCGCACCGGGTATCGGTTCCTATAACACGCAAATTGTCGGTTATAAATGCTCGGCCCTCAGTCAAGTGACGCGCGGCCATTTGGTTGCGAAGGTGCCGCGCGCGCGATATGCGAAGTTTTCGGCCGTCGGCTATTTCCCGGACGTGATGATGCGGCTGTGGCAGCAAATCGACTACGCCGAGGAGCATCAAGAAATTCGTCGAACATTCACTGCCGATTACGAGTGCTACCCGCACGCCTACAAGATCGACCTGTATCTGTCCGTCGAGCGGCCAGGGCAGTCGGAGTGACGCACCGTGTGACGGCGCGCAGTGCCGAAGTGTTCGGAGGGCTCGTGGCGCCTCGGGTCGTCCCGGGCGGCGAGACCAGCATCAGTGACCTGTTTCGGTTCCTGCGTGAGCGTGTGCGTGACCGCTACGACGATGCATTGGACGTGAGCACGTTGTTCGTCCCTGATGCGCACGGGGACTACAACGCTGTGATCGGGATGCCACATCTCTCGCCCGCCGACGTGCCTGTCGGAGATGTTTTCGTGCATGTCCCCAGCGGCGTCTATGCCGTGTTCGAGCCCGATGGTGCATTGCAGGATCCGACCGAGGACGTGTGGGCGCAGGTGGATGAGGCCACGGCCAACGGCGAGTTGTTTCGGGCGTACAAAGAGGACATTGAAGTCGTTACAAAATCGGGCAGAGTGGAACTTTATATTTCGATTGTTATATGAATCGATGTGACGGTCTGCCAATTGTCACCGGCGAATCACATTTGCGCGACACCTGTGGTTACTATTAGCTTGCGCAACCGGACCGGGCAGGCGCAGCGATTCGAGAAAACGGATTCAGCCAGACAGCACGTGGTCCAACCGAGGTGGCGTCGGGGTCATCGTAGGCAACTGGGCAGGGGTGAAAGATCATGGTCAGGCAACTGAGAGCAGAAGCTACGCGAGCAGCAGCGCTCCGAGCGGCAGCGGATCTGTTTATCGACGTGGGGCACGCCAATGCGACCCTGAGTCAGGTCTCGGCTCAATCCGGCGTCACGAAGGGCGCGCTGTACTTCCACTTCGCCTCGAAAGAGGAGCTTGCCCGCGCCATCGTCGACGAGGGGCATGAGCGCGTGTCCGCTGCGTGCGCCGGTCTCGTTGACAGCAGGTCGCCCGCACTCGAATCCGTCATCGGAATCTCGTATTCGGTACTCGAACTCGCCGCGTCCGACACGCTCGTTCGCGTGATGTACCGGTTGCAGATGGAGGTCGACGGGTCCGACACTGCCCGCGGAAGCGTGTTCGGCACCTGGGGCAACATCTTCGAGCATCTCTTCGATCGGGCCATCGAGCACGGTGACGTCGCCGATCATCTCGACTCCGCCAATGCCTCGCTGCTCGTCTGCGAAATGCTCGCCGGTGTGTTGATGGTGTCCGAGGCGCAGTCCACGCTCGAGAGTGCGCCTTCGCGCATGGAGAAGGTGTGGAACACCGTGCTGCCCTCGCTCGTGCCGCCGCACAAGCTGGCGTACTTCCGCGAATTCGCAGCTCGCAGCCTGTCCAGCTTCGTACCCTCAGCCGACATGGTCTCAGACTCCCTGACCGTGTAGCGGGTGCTTGCTCAGTCTCGGAACCGAGTGGACACTGTGTGTTATGGAACACACAACTACGCAACACAGAATGTCCGACTCCGAGCTACGCAAAGCAATCAAGACACTGCAGAGCCGTGCCGACGACGCACGTCGCCGAGGTGACGAGGACGATGCGACGCGCATCGAACGCACCGTCGCCGACTATCGCGACGAGATGTCCCGACGGCACTGAACCACGGGTTCGAAGCTCTCGAATCCGAAGCTCTAGGGTCCGAACCGCTCCGTCTTGATACGGGGCGGTAGGTGCCCCGCGGAAACGAGAATGTCTGCGACGGTTTCGACGAACCTCGTCGGTCCACAGATGAAGCACTTCGGCGCGAAATCAGGTGGCCACCCTGCCTCGGCGATGTCGGTATCGGTGAGACGACCGAGTCGTCCGCGATAGCCGTCGGGCGCCTGTCTCGTGTATCGCACGCTGACCTCGATGCCCCCGGAAAGTGCGCGCAACTCGGTGGCGTACATCAACTCGGCCTCCGAGCGCACCGAGTACACAAGTCGAAACGGCGTCTTGCGCTCGGCTTGCGCACGTGCGCGAATCATCGCCATCAACGGCACGATGCCGGACCCGCCGGCGATCAGCAGTACCGGCGCACGATCGGACGAATCCCAGACGAACCAACCCCCGACTGGCCCGCGCAACTCGATCTGCTCGCCGATCTCCAGCACGCCCGTCAGATACGGTGACACCTCGCCGTCGTCCACGGTCTGAATCGTCAGAACGACGGTGTTGCCGTGCGCCGGAGTGGCCATCGAGTAGCTGCGTTGCGCGCTGTAGCCGTCCTCGGCGGTGAGACGTACGTCGACGTGTTGACCGGGTTTGTGTCCGGGCCAGCCGTCGACCTCGAAGACCAGCGTGCTCGCGCTCGCCGTCTCGGTACGTTTGTCGATCAGCGTGGCCACGAGCCATTTCATTCGAGTCAGTCTCCCTGGTACCGCTGCTCCTGCCACGGGTCTCCGTAGTCGTGGTAGCCGTTGCGCTCCCAGAATCCGGGCTCGTCACCCAGCAGCAGCGTCAGATTCTGCACCCACTTGGCTGATTTCCAGAAGTACAGGTGCGGAACCAGTAGCCGAGCTGGGCCACCGTGCTCCGGGTGCAGCGGCTTGCCGTCGTATTCGTATGCCAGCCAGGCCTTTCCGCCTCGCAACTCGTCGAGAGGCAGGTTGGTGGTGTAGCCGTCGTATGCGTGCGCCATCACATGCGTCGCGGTCGTCGAAATACCTGCGAGCAGAGTGTCCAGGGAAACGCCGCGCCACAGAGTGTCCAGTTTGGACCACTTGGTGACGCAATGTATGTCGACGGTCGGTTTCTCGGCCGGCAGGTCGAGCATCTCGCGCCAACTCCAACGATGCTTCTCGCCCATCTCGGTGGTGATGCCGAATTGCCAGCGGTCGGTGTCCACACGTGGCGTCGGACCAACCGACAGCACCGGGAAATCGTCGGTGAGGTACTGGCCCGGCGGGGTGCGTGTCTCGTCTCCGCGACGCTTCCCGACGAAACCCCTGGAAACGATGGCCATGATCGCGTTCCTCTCGTCGTGTTGCTTCCCGAGTGCCGAGTCTTCCGCCCGGATCGAGCCGAGACAAATCGACCGACGCGTAGGGTGCGGGAAAGACGATGCAGCCGACACGGGGGATGGTCCATGCAGTTGAGGGGTTCGACGGGGATCGCAAGTCTCAGAGGCAAGAAGACGTTCATCACTGGAGCCGGTAGCGGCATCGGACGTGCGACGGCACTCCTGGCGGCGCAGGCCGGCGCCGAGCTCTACCTGACCGACATCAACGAGGTCGGTTTGGCAGAGACTGTGGCGCAGGCGGGCTCCGCGGTGTCGATGTCCTCGGCGTTCGACGTGTCCGACTACGACGCGGTCACCGCGTTCGCCGCCGAAGTGCACGAGGCCACAGGGAGCCTCGACATCGTGATGAACGTCGCCGGAATCTCCGCGTGGGGAACCGTCGAGAATCTCGAGCATCGGCACTGGAAATCGATGATCGACGTCAACCTGATGGGACCCATCCATGTGATGGAGAACTTCCTACCGCCGATGGTGCGGGCTGGGCGCGGAGGGCATCTGGTCAACGTGTCCTCGGCGGCGGGACTGATTCCATTGCCGTGGCACGCGGCATACAGCGCGAGCAAGTACGGATTGCGCGGCGCGTCCGAGGTGCTGCGGTACGACCTCAAGCGGCACGGTATCGGCGTCAGCCTCGTCGTTCCCGGTGGAGTCAGGACGGGGTTGGTCGACACCTTGGAGATCGCCGGCGTCGAGCGAGACGACCCGCGAGTGCAGAAGCTGCAGCATCGATTCGAGAAGCGGGCTGTGGAGCCATCGACAGTGGCAAAGGCCATCCTCGAGGGCATCGAGAAGAATCGATACCTGGTGTATTCGTCGAACGACATCCGTTTCGGCTACTGGTGGGCACGCAAGTTCGCACCGCCCTACGAGTTCGTACTGCAGAAGGCCAACGACCAGTTCAGCAAGCTCCTGAAGAAGCCCTCATAGATCGACGTCGAGCCTGCGGGCCCCGGGGCCGTTCTCGGCCAACTCATCACCGGGGTTCGCCAACGCACAACTCGACAGAGACAGGCATCCGCACCCGATGCAACCGGTCAGATCGTCACGCAACCTGATCAATTGGGCGATCCGATGGTCGAGGTCGGCATGCCAGTGCTGCGAGAGCCGGGCCCAATCACGCTTCGTCGGCGTTCGCTCCTCGGGTAGTTCGGCCAGGGCGTCGCGGATCCGTGCGAGCGGAATGCCCACCTTCTGCGAGATGCGGATGAACGCCACACGCCGCAGCGTGTCGCGGTGATAGCGGCGCTGATTGCCCGAGGTGCGCCTGCTCGTGATCAGGCCCTGCTTCTCGTAGAAGTGCAGCGCGGACACCGCGACCCCGCTGCGCTCGGCAAGCTGGCCGGGGCTCAGCTCGCGGGTTTTCCAATCCGGCATCGGCATGCGTACACGGTAGACCGAGAAGCGTTCGCGATAGAATCGACAATGGTTTCCGTTGCCGAATGTGGGGGGCAGAACTTCATGCCGAAGGATTCACCGCATGCGCGAATCCGCCGTGCGCTTACTGTGCACCGGTTGCTCGTCGATCCAGGAGGCTTCGGGGCGAGAACGCCACTGGCCGCTGCACACGGAACCGTCGCGCTCGGTGCACCGGCATCACTGCCCTCGGTCGCATTGGGGGAAGTCCTGGGTGAACGGCGCTCGCGATACCGTTTCGGCCCGCTGGACCGGGATCGTCTCTCCACGCTGCTCGGGTGGGCCTTGGGCCCGGGGCGTACGACGGCTGCGCCGAACGGACCTCCCCGCACGCTACGGCTGAACCCCTCCGCGGGTGGACTGGATTCGCTCGACGTGCATCTTGTCGTCCTTCGCCGAATCGGTGACATTGCGGTCGGTACCTATGTTTTCGAGCCAAGCGCACACGTGCTCCACCGAACAGGTACCGGACCCTGTGTCGAGGCGCTCGGATCCTGCCTCGTGCAACCGCAATTCGCAGCGCGTGCATCGGTGTTCGTCGTTCTCGCCGGGCGCCTGGACAAGACACTCGTCAAGTACACCGAACGTCACTATCGCACCCTCCACGTCGATGCTGGGATCGCCGCGCAGAACCTGTACCTGGTCTCCACCGCTCTCGAACTGGCAGGCTGCGCGGTGTCCGGGTTCTATGACGACCACATCGCGAATCTGGTTGGTCTGCCTGATGACTCGGTCCCGCTATTGGCGTTCGCGCTCGGCGGACGCGGTGAGGTCGGCGAGCAGCGGTAGCCGAGGGACCCCGAGCCGCAACGCCACTGCGCCTGCGGCAGCCAGCGCGCACGCTCCCAGCACGATTGCCGCGGTGACACCGAACATTTCGGCTACCGCTCCACCCGCTGCCGCGCCGAATGGAGTTCCGCCCATCGCGATCATTCGTGCCGTGGTGTTCACCCTGGACTGGAGACCGTCGGGAGTTACGGACTGCCGCACCACGATGCCATTGACGACGATCATCGTGTTGGCTGCCTGATAGACGACGAGTACGACCAACGACACCGCCAGAACGCCGGTGGTGGACCATGCCAGCATCGCCGAGAATGCGACGAGCAATCCTGCGCAGGTGATGACACCGGTGCCGACCGCCCGCTGAATGCGTGCGCTGACAAGGCTGATCAGAAACGCTCCCAGCGCCGTCGCCGCATAGAGTGAGCCGAGTCGCGCGTCGCCCTCGTTCAGTCCGAGTTTCCGGACGCCGACGACCACCATCAGCCCCACCACCACGCCGTTGGCCAGGCTCACCCCGATGCCGACGGTGGTCAGCGCACGAACCACGCGATGACGCCAGATGAAGTCGAGGCCCTCGACGATCGACGTGCGAAGCGTCGAGCCGGCCATCGAAGCCGCAGCTCCAGCCGGCAGGGTGACCGTCGCAGTCACGATGGCTGCGATGAGAAAACACAACGCGTCGATTGCGATCGCACCAGGCGGACCCAACGTCGTCGCAGCGACTCCGCCGAGAAGCGGGCCGGCTATCCCGATGACAGTGCCGACACTCACCAGGGTGCCTGTCGCGTCGGCGATGGAATCTCGGCCGACAAGCGCAGGTACGACGCCGAAGGAGGCTGCGTCGAAGAACACGAACAGTGTCGAAGTGCTGAACGAGACGAGCAGGAGGTGGGCAATCGTCACCGATCCGAACAGGTGTGCCGCCGGGATACTTGCCAGCGCGCATGCGCTGGCAAGCTGAGTCGCCAACAGCACCCGTTTTCGATCGACCCTGTCGGCGAAGGCGCCGGCCAGCAGCCCGAACAGCAGATAGGGCAGGGCTTCCACCGCGAACGCGACACCGGACAACAGCGGTGAACCGGTGAGCTGGTAGACGAGCATCGGCACCGCGACGATGGACATCGCGTTGCCGATCCAGGCGATTGCGCGTGCCAGAACGAAGCGACGAAACGGCGTCACAGGCTCGGTGGTGGTGTCAGCAACAAGGTGCTCGGATCCGCCGGGTCGCAGTTGGGCGCATACCGTCGGGCGATCTCCCGCCACCGCGGCAACCCGAAGTATGGAAAAGCTGCCGGGGCGTTGGGAATCAGACCCGAGGCGCACACACGCGCCACCCGCAGCGGCGTCAGTGCAACGTCGGGGGTGGTGATATCGCAGACGACGACCTCGTGGCCGGCAGCGAAGAGAGCAGCCCGCAGACCCTCGGAGGTGCCCTGCGGGAGAGCGTCGATCGGCACCACCTCGGACGGGTCGGTGAACCGTGGCAGCAACGACGCCTGAACTCGTGGATCCAGCCACACCTGCGCCTGAGCACCCAGATCTCGGACATGTTCGCTTCGCGGACCAGCGGCGTCGAGATAGGTGCGATCGGCACGATGCTCGAGATACAGACCCGAGGACAGCACGCCGGCGCGCATCGACCCGAACACCCATCCGTCGGCGTCGAGCAGTCCCCGGGTGAAGACCCAGCTGTGGATCGCTTCGAGAACCGCTTTGCGCGCAGTCGCTACGGGGTCGAGTTTCGCGGAGAACCCTCCTGCGACAATCCCGAGTTCGGGGTCGTGTATCACTGCTGCTACCACCGGAACCCCGAAGTACGACGGGAGTTCGAGAAGGTGACACTGCAGTCGTGAATCGCCCAGATCGTCGATGAGACCGGGGACCGACGCCGGATCGATGCCTCGCGCGGGCAGATTGAGATGCCACCACAGCGACAGTGAATCACGTTCGACGAGTTCGAGCAGTCCGCGCGCCGCCGCATCGCCGAGTCCCTGGCCGGTCGCGATACCCGCGTAGTTGAGATGGTGAATCCACGGATCACGCTTTCGACTTCCGGTGCGCCAGTTGAGGTACACGTACGACGCCGGAATCGCCACGCGAGACCTGTCGGCGCCGACACCGTCCACCCAGGCGATCGGTGTGTCCTCGGTGAACTGTTCGAAGGGGAAGCCCTCGGACTGCAGCTGCCATGGCGCGAAGAACCCGAGATGGTCCGGACCCCAATGGCGCACGTTCGTCGCCCGGAGTTCCGCGGCCGTGGCGTACCGAAGTCCTTCTCGAACATGGTTTCCGCAGTACCGTTCCACTGCCTCGCCTATCGCTGCGATTCGCGCACCGTCCTCGTCTGCGAAGGTGGTGCCGAGCGAGACCAGATCGCACGGCCAGTTACCGTGAGCACGGGTGTCGGCGATTTCTGCGGTCAGGCCCACGTACCGACGCGGCATGCCGTCGACACGTTCCACCGGATGCAGAGCTCGAATCACCCCGGTCAACGGATCGACGAGGTCCTCGGCAGTCAGAACAGGGGCGCTCATGCGGGCATCTCCACGACGATGCCGCGCACCGTGCGACGGACGGCCTGCGTGCGACGGCCGTGCAGATGGTCCTCGCCGGTCTGTAGATCACGTGCATGACGCGGGAACGAGTGGGCCGAGACGATCACCGACAGTTCCTCTCCATAGTGAATGCGTGTGGATATCGGGCCGAGATGGACTGTGTTGTCCAGCGACATGCCCTGCGCCAGCTGCTCAGCCCGGCCGTCCCGTCGGTGGACGACGAGCATTGCCCCCCAATGCCGGTTGCTCTCGGCGGTGTCCACTCTGACCATGGGGGATCCGACAGCGATGCCCGCTCGCGACGGCACCGCCCGTACCAGGCAATCCGAACGCCCCAGCAGGAAGCCGACATCGGCCCCGAGATCGCAGGAAGGGAAGGGCTGCAGCGGATCTGCGTCGAAGCTGCCGCCCGGCATGGTTGTTTTCTCCACCGCCGTCGGCCACGCGTCCAGGTGATGTGCGGGGCCATCGGACGCGCCGTACAACCGAGCGCCGGTCCATGGATGGCGCTCCAGTACGTCGTCGAGCCAACAGCTCATGCGCTCGCCGCGACCGGATCCACGCATTCCGTGGTCCCATGGTCCAAGCGCCAGAGCCGACGGTCCGCCCCACCACGAGAAGAGGTCGACGGTATCCTGCGCGAACCAGTCCGCGGTCCCGCCCTGTGCCAGCAGCGGAATCGTCATTCGCGCCACTGTGCGCGATCGCTCTTCATCCGACCTGAGGGCAGACAAAACAGAGTGCCACGAGGTGATCGGCGGATCGGATTTTGCGCCGATCTCCGAGACAGGAAGTGTCAGAAGCACATCGGACGCGCGCGACTCCTGCTGCGACACGGCACTGTCACCGTGCTGGGCCCACCAACCGTGCCGAGAAGCCAGATAGAAGGCCCCGTCCTTGTTTCTGGCAGTCTCTCCCATTCCCAGAGCCGGGACGACGACCGATACGCCGATCAGTTGCTCGAATCCGGATCGCTCTGCCGCCGCGGCAGTCTCGACGGCGCAGTGAGCTCCGTACGAGGCGCCGTACAGTACCAACCTCGGCGCATCCGGCCACCACGGCTGCTGCGTCATCCACTCGATCGAGGCCATGCCGTCGGCACCCTCCAGATCATATGGACGAAATGCTCCGGAGCTACCGTATCGGCCGCGAACGTCCTGCACGACGGTGGTGAAACCGAGTTGCGCCCAGTGTGAGGCTTCGGCGAGATGGGTTTCACTGTTGTAGGGGGTGCGAATGAACAACACCGCCCGTGGACGCCTCGATCGATGCACGAAGGTGCGGAGCCCACCGACAGTGCACCCCTGCGGCGTCACCGCGGCGGTTCCGGCATCGGTAGAACGGGATGGCAGGACAGGCGCAGGGTGCGCAAGTCGATTGCCGTCACTCGATGCGGCGCCGTCGTCGGGAAGAACACCTCGACCATCACCTGTGCAGCGACGAACTCAGCGGACGCAACGGACATCGGATGGACAGGTGAGGACAACCGTCGGCCATGGGGGACCGGGGCGTAGCCGTCTTCGATGCGGCGTCGATGCAGGCTCGATGCGGCGCGACGTGCTCGGACATCGGTCAACTGCACACCGTCGGGAACGATGACGGACAGGTTCCCGTCGCGGAAGCACGAGATGTGCCCGCCAGGCGTGAGTGTCTCGGCCTCGTCATCACTCACGGCTATGGATCGGGTGGACTCTCCCGGTGGCAGTAGCGAAGAGCCGGTGCGCATCAGGAGACCGGTCAGCGCCGAGGCCAATCGGCCGCTGCCTTCCACCGAGATGGCCTCCACCGAATCATCCACCGACACATGCCCCGCGGCGATCAAGGCAGACAGCGCGGCGCGAGGCCTGTCGGACTCCGGCGGCGTGTTGCTCGACAATGCCGCTGCGAGCTCGTCGAACTCGTCACAGCCGAGTGACAGTGCGAAGTGTTCGTCGTCGGCGGTACGGAGTACGAAGCTCGAATCGGATTCGTAGAGTTCGGTTCTGGGTGCGAGATGCATGATGTCGCCCTGGACGGAGGCCTGCGCACCACGTGCGCAGGCCTCCGACAGGATCAGTCCTCGGTGCTCTCGGTGTCCTCGAAGGGGTTCTCCACCAGGGCGTTGCTGTGGCCAGCGGAGTGCGTCGCGAGTGACACGGGTGCCTGAATCGAACGGAACAGATCGTTGTCGTTCATGGTGCTCCTTCTCCTGTTGGGAAACCGGTTGCTGCGCAACCGATTCGTGTTGCTCGAACGAGTCGAGCAACGCAACCCTACGACACATGACAATCATTTTCAATAAGGGAGTCAGTTCCAGTCGAGTTCCGCCATCACCGTCTCGAGGACCATCCGCAACGAGACCGTTCCGCGACCCGTTGCCCACACGCCCGCATCCACCTCGACCACTCGATCGTTCTGCGCCGCCGAAATGCCGGCCCAGAGCGGATTGGAGGCCAGTCGATCCGACAACGGCTCACTGTCGGATCCTGACGAAAATGCCTGAGCAAAAACTACATCCGGATCGACAGCAGCGATTTGCTCCACTGAGACCGTGGCGAATGCGTCGGTTCCGGCCTGCCACGGGTAGTTGCTGACCTCCGCGAGCAGCGATCCGACCGGAGTGGCGACGGAGTCGACCCCGAGGCTGCCCGGTTCGCCGTACATCGACAGTGTCGTCACCTCGCTTCGTCGCTCCGCGGCTGCCTCGACCTCTGCGGTGAAGGCCTCGGCGGCGGCATTCGCCTCGGCTTGCCTGGCCGTCAATTCGCCGACGGTACGCAAGAACTCGACCGAGTCCTGCCAGGTGGCGGGGTTGACCAGGTACATCGGGGCGACCTCCTCCACGGCACCTCGTAGGCCGTCCTGCACTCCACCGAGGCCAATGACCAGATCAGGCTCCGACAGAGCTATGTCCTCCACGTTCTCCTCCCCGAAGCCGCCGGTGATCTTGCGCATCTCCGCATCAGGACCGGCGTAGCGGGGATCGAGGGCGAGATCCTCCCGATATGCAACGGGGGTGATGCCGACCTCTTTCAGGGCATCGACACAGATGAGTGTCAGGCACGCAATCCTCTCCGCGGGCGCATCCAATGTGACTACGGATCCGAGATCGTCGGTGACGGTGATCGCCGAATCGGCGGTGGTAGCGGCGGCGTCGGGTTCGGACCCGCCACCACCGCAGGCTGTCAGGACACACGCCGCGACGGCGAGTAAGCCCAGCGCTCTAGGTCGGGGTGAAGCGAGCAACTTGCGCATGGAATCTCCCTTGCAGAATGATGTGATGCGAAATGATAACCATTAGCGATAGGGGTCTGCTCGCCCTGGGTATCTGCGCCGCCATTGGGCTCGTTGCGCTCGCGCTGTGCCTCGGCGACCCGGCCATCGGCCCGGCACATGCGGTGCAAGCCCTCCTGGACGCATCGAATCCCCTGCACACCCACGTCGCGGTGGTGCGGCTGCCGCGAGCGTTGCTCGGTCTTCTCGGTGGCGCCGCGCTCGGACTGGCCGGCGCGTTGATGCAGGATGTGCTGCGAAACAGAATTGCAGGACCGGAGATCCTCGGTGTTTCCGCAGGCGCAGCCGTCGCGCTGACGGCCGTGGCAGTGCTCGCCATCCCGGCGCCCCTCGCAGCCCTCCCGTACCTCGCCCTGTTCGGTGCTGCCGTGGCAGGCACCGCGGTGATCACAGCCGTCGGGCCCACCAGTGATCCCACCCGGGTGGTGCTGCTCGGTGCAGCCGTCAGCGCACTCGCCTCCGGAATGGTCATCGCTCTCGTCAGCCTCGGCACCGAAGGAAATCTCCCGCTGCTATTCCGCTACCTCCTCGGCAGCCTCAGCGAGCGAGGCTGGCCACATCTGGGCGTCGTGACGCCGTGGCTGATCGTGTTCATCCCGGTCGCATTGATCCTGCGGCATCGAGTTGCTGCACTCGCACTCGGCGACGACGTCGCTGCAGGTCTCGGCATCTCCGTGGTCCCCACCCGGGTGATGGCCCTGGTGTGCGCGGCCGTACTCACGGCAGCGGTGGCATCGGTTTGCGGACCGGTCGCGTACGTTGCGCTGCTGGCCCCGCACCTCGCCCGCTGGATACTGCGCACGGCGAGTTCGCGACGGGTGTTCGTGCTGACGCCGATCCTCGGCGCGCTGCTCCTTGCCAGCGCGGACCTGGTGTCTCGAATCGCGCTCTACCCGATCGAGATTCCAGTGGGAATCACCACCACGTTGATCGGTGTCCCCGCTCTGCTGCTCGCGCTACGCAGGCAGGACCATGCCCGGTGAAGGTGCGGTTCATCGTGCTGCTCGGCCTCGCGTGCATCACCGGGTTGATCGTCTCGCATATCGTCTCGGGCCGCAGCGAGCTGGGGGCGTCGGATGCGATACGAGTACTGACCGGCACCTCCGAGATACGGGTGCACGAGATCATCGTCTGGAAGTACAGGTTGCCGCGCGTACTCGTCGGACTTGCAGCAGGCGCGTTGCTGGCACTGTCCGGGGTGCTCCTGCAGGCGGTCATGCGAAACCCATTGGCCGAACCGTCCACGACGGGCGTGGGCTCCGGTGCCGCATTGGGCGTAGTGGTGTCGATCCTGCTCTTCTCCGGGCAATACGGCGCGCATATCGCGGCTCTGCTCGGTGCCGCCGTCGCCGGAATCGCGCTGTATGCACTGGGGCGTCGATCACTTGCCGTCGCGGGCATTCTCATCGGCGCCGTTCTCGCCGCGGTGACCTCACTGCTCCTCGTCGTCGATGCCCAGCCGATGGGTGTGGTGTTGAGATGGCTGATCGGCTCGCTCAACGCCAGGACCCAGGCTGACTGGAATCAATTGTGGCCCTGGGTAATTATCCTGATCCCGGCGGGGCTGCTCTGCGCATCGCGCGCGAATGTGCTCGTGCTCGGCGACACCGCGGCGACCGGTCTGGGCATTCGTCCCGATCGGACGCGCCTGCTGCTGCTCGGCATTGCGGTGCTTGCGGCGGCGACGGCGATCACCGCGGCCGGTGCCGTCGCGTTCGTCGGGTTGATGGCACCTCATGCTGCGCGGGCCGTGGTCGGCGGCGACCATCGCGACCTCATTCCCGTCAGCATGATCGGGGGCAGCGTTTTGCTGTCGGCGGCCGACCTGCTCGCGTTCAGCGTGTCCCTCGATCTCCCGGGCAGCGGTCCGAATGTGTCCGGACTTCCCGTGGGCGCGGTGACGGCTCTCCTCGGTGCGCCCTATCTCATCTGGTTGATCAGGAAGGAAGCACGATGACCGAGGGCATTGCTGTACCGATTCTCGACACCGTCGACCTGTCGCTCGGCTACCGCAACCGGGTGATCTCCGAACACCTCGACTTCGCAGTCGAAAGAGGAACCGTCACCGCGTTGGTCGGACCCAACGGGTCCGGTAAGTCGACGCTGCTGATGGCGCTGGCCAGGGTTCTGCGGCCCCGCTGCGGGGTTGTCCGGCTCGACGGCACCCCCCCCTCGGTGAGCGATCGTCGATCGACATAGCTCGTCGCCTCGCGATCCTCCCTCAGACCGCCGTCGCACCGCCGGGACTGCGGGTACGCGAACTCGTCGAGCAGGGTCGTTATCCTCGGCTCGGAGCCCTGTCGATGCTGCGGCGGTGCGACGACGAGGCGATGCAGCGAGCGATGTCGCTGACCGGAATCGAAACCTTCGCGGAGAGAAAACTCGATTCACTCTCGGGTGGCGAGCGTCAACGCGCTTGGATTGCAATGGCATTGGCGCAGGAGACAGAGATCCTGCTGCTGGACGAGCCGACGACTTATCTCGATGTCCGTCATCAGATCGATTTGCTGGAATTGGTCGTCGACCTGGTTCGGACGCACGGGAAGACGGTGGTGATGGTGCTCCACGACCTCAATCAGGCTGCCCGCTACAGTGATCGGATCGTGGCTCTGCGTGATGGCGCGATCGTCGCCGACGGCCATCCAGCAGAAGTCGTCACAGCGCACCTGCTCGAGCACGTCTTCGGGGTCCGCGCTCGGATCATCACCGACCCGGTGGCAGGCAGGCCGATGTTCGTCGCCGAGTGATCGCCCTCGACCCTGCAGTACGACCGGTCGGGGCGTTACCGTATCGGGATGACTGCAGAACTCGGCGCTGACTCGGAGGTCGGCACACTTCGCACGGTGATGTTGCACCGCCCCGGCGACGAGCTTCGGCGTCTGACGCCGCGCAACAACGACCAACTTCTCTTCGACGGTGTGCCGTGGGTGGACAGGGCGCAGGAGGAGCACGACACCTTCGCCGAGTTGCTGCGTGGCCGCGGTGTCGAGGTGTTGCTGCTCGGCGATCTGCTCACCGAAGCGATGACGGTGAGCGGGGCCGCTCGCATGCAGGGGATCTCGGCGGCCGTCAACGAGCGTCGCCTGGGCCGGGCACTCGCCCGCGATCTCACGACCCACCTGCGCGGCGTGCCTGCCGACGCATTGTCCTCGATTCTGATGGCAGGAATGACGTTCGACGAGCTTCTCGCCGCCGAAAGCGGGGAACCCGAACTCAGTGGCGCGTCGCTGGTACGCCGAATGCACCACGGCGCAGACTTCGTCATCGACCCGCTGCCGAACCTGCTCTTCACCCGCGACTCGTCGTTCTGGATCGGAAACCGTGTCGCGATCACATCGCTGGCGCTTCCCGCTCGGCTGCGGGAAACCACGCTCACCGACCTCATCTACGCCTTTCACCCCAGGTTTCTGGGAGTGCGACGCGCATACGAGTCGAGGACGGCTCCGGTCGAAGGTGGCGACGTGTTGCTGCTTTCGCCAGGAGTCGTTGCGGTCGGGGTCGGGGAGCGGACCACACCGGCCGGCGCGGAGGCCCTGGCGCGCAGCCTGTTCGAGGACAAACTCGCCCACACCGTACTCGTGGTTCCGATCGCGCAGGAGCGAGCATCGATGCACCTCGACACGGTCTGCACGATGGTCGACGTCGACGCCGTCGTGATGTACCCGGCGATCCAACACACATTGTCCGCGTTCACGATTCGCAGCGAGGACGACGGTGTGTCCATCCGCGGAGCCGATCCGTTCCTCACCGCCGCCGCCGACGCGATGGGTATCGGCAAACTCCGGGTCATCGACACCGGCCTCGACCATGTTACCGCCGAACGGGAGCAGTGGGACGACGGAAACAACACGCTAGCGCTGGCGCCCGGCGTCGTCGTCGCCTACGAGCGCAACGTCGAGACCAACGCCCGGCTCGAGGCGTCGGGAATCGAGGTGCTGCGGATCAGTGGTTCCGAACTCGGATCAGGCCGCGGCGGTCCGAGGTGCATGTCGTGTCCGGTATCGCGAGATTCACTGGTGCCTTGACGCGCCCTGGCGCGGCGAGTTTGTCGACGATGCCCGCTGGGTAGGCGATCGACATGACTGATCGTCGAGTAGTAATTGCCGGAGGACACGGAAAGATCGCGCAGCACCTCATCGAGGTGCTCACTGCGCGGGGTGATCGTGCGGTGGCGCTGATACGCAATCCCGACCACATCTCTGCCGTCACCGCGCTGGGCGCTCTGCCCGAGGTGATCGATATGGAAACGGCCTCGGTGGACGACGTTGCTGCGCTCATGCACGACGCCGATGCCGCCGTGTTCGCAGCTGGCGCGGGTCCGTCGGGTGGCATCGAACGCAAGGACACCGTCGACCGCGGTGCCGCGGTGCTTCTCGCGGACGCTGCCGAGAAGGCCGGAGTGAAGCGGTTCGTGCAGATCAGCTCGTTCGGTGCCGGTGAACCCGTACCCGATGATGCCGGTGACACCTGGAAGGCCTACATCGAGGCGAAAACTGCAGCCGAGGAGGACCTGAAACGCCGCAGCCACCTCGAGTGGACGATCCTTCGGCCCGGCGGACTCACCGACGACGATCCCACGGGGCACATCGCACTGTCGGCGCCGCCGCTCGAGCGTGGCACGGTGCCGCGCGCCGACGTTGCAGCCGTCATCGCGGCTCTGCTGCAGTCTCCGTCCACGGCAGGAAAGACCTTGATGCTCACGTCCGGTGAGACGCGCATCGAGGATGCAATCGAAGCGGTCTAGATTCGAATCATGCGAGTACACGTCGACCCGTCGTCGAAGACACCCCTGTACGAGCAACTGCGTGCGGGCATTCTCGAGCAGGTTCGCACGGGTGCGCTCATCGCCGAGACCAAGATCCCCACCGTTCGCGGGCTGGCCGAGGAGTTGGGCATAGCGCCGCACACGGTGGCCAAGGCGTATCGGGAGTTGGAGGCACAGGGCGTCATCGAGGCTCGTGGACGGCTCGGGACGTTCATCTCCTCGGGCGGTGATCCGACGGAGGACAGCGCGGGTCGAGCCGCGACCGCGTATGTTGCCGAACTCCGCGCGCTCGGCCTCGACGACGACAAGATTCTCGACTTCGTGAGCAGGGCCATACGAGGGTGAGTTGACGCTTCAACTCAGGCGTGTCAGGGTTGGCGAGTTCTCATCGTCGCGCCCGAAGGATCTGACATGAACTCGTCCATTTTCCGAGACATCGCAACGCTCGTTGCCCGCATCGGCCTCGGCGTCGTATTCATCGCGCACGGTTGGCAGAAATTCGACACCAACGGCCTCGATGCCACCAAGGCCGGATTCGAGGGGATGGGGGTACCGCTCCCCGAGATCTCCGCGTACTTCGCGACCTTCGTCGAACTGGTCGGCGGAGCTGCCCTCCTCCTGGGCATTTTCACCCCGATCGTGGGGATTCTGTTGTTCCTCAACATGCTCGGAGCATTCGTCTTCGTGCACTACGAAAACGGAGTCTTCGTCGGCGAAGGCGGATACGAGTTGGTAGTCGCGCTCGGCGTCGGTGCGCTCGTGCTGGCTGCCGTCGGCGCCGGACGCATCAGCCTCGACAATGCCCTCGGCGGCAAGACCAGTTTCGGCATGTAGACGCCTTCGGCGCATGTGCGTGGAAATACATAGCCCTCTATGTATTTTCACGCACATGCGCGAAGCGCCTACCGCCAACTCGGGAGCCACAGCTGCTGCTGCCACAGCTCGGGCGTGATCGGCATCGCCGTCAGAATCGGCCACAGATACACGAAATTCGCGATCACGAGTGCCAGGTAGAGACTCACCAGCATGAGCCCGGTGCCGCGTCGTTCGGCGGACGCCTGCGCGCGGCCGATGATCTGGCCGAGAACGAGCGCGAAACCCATCACCATGAACGGCGCCAACGTCACGGCATAGAAGTAGTACATCTGCCGGTCGAGGGTGAGGAACCAGGGCAGCAAGCCGGCGCCGTAGCCGGTGAGGACCACCGCGAATCGCCAGTCGCGGCGAACCAACACCATCCACAGTGACCACAGCAGCATCGGCACCGCGAGCCACCACATCGCGGGCGTGCCGATCAGCATGATCGCCTTCACACACGTGTTCGCCGAGCAGCCCTCGACTGTTCCGCCATCGGCGAAGTAGTACAGCATCGGACGCAGCCCCATCGGCCACGTCCACGGCTTGGACTCCCACGGATGGACGTTGCCGGCCGAGTTGGTCAGGCTCGAGTGGAACGTCAGCACATTGCCGCTGTAGTACCACAGCGACCGCAGCGCGGCCGGCACGAAGGAGAACGGCCCACCGGTGCCGATCTCGTTGCCGACGGCGTGTCGATCCACTCCGGTCTCGCTCGCGAACCAGCCTGTGTACGTGCTCAGGTAGACGATCACCGGAATGACAACTAGCGCGTACAGCGCTGGACCGAGGTCGCGGACCGCGGTGCCGATCCACGGGCGCTCGACGCCGCTCGATCGGCGCGCCGCGACATCGAACGCCACCGACAGCAGCCCGAAGAACGCGATGAAATACAGGCCGGACCATTTGGTCCCGCACGCGAGACCCAATAGGACACCTGCGCCGAAGCGCCACCAACGCACACCCATTCGGGGCCCGAAGCGGCTCGCCGCCATGCGGCCCTCGCTGCGCACCGTCGCATAGCGCCGACGCATCTCGTCGCGGTCGACGACCAGACAGCCCAGAGCCGCGGTGACGAAGAAGGCCAGGAAGATATCGAGCATCCCGATCCGCGAGGACACGAACGAAACGCCGTCGACGATCAGCAGAATGCCCGCGATTGCGCCGACCAGGGTAGATCGTGCCAGCCGCCGTACGATGCGCACGACGATGAGCACCAGCAACGTTCCGGCCAACGCAGAGGAGAAGCGCCAACCCCAACCGTTGTAGCCGAACAGGGCCTCGCCGACGGCGATCAACTGCTTGCCGACGGGCGGATGCACCACGAGCCCGTAGCCCGGGTTGTCCTCGACGCCACCGCCGGTCAGCACCTGCCAGCCCTGCGGCGCGTAATGCTTCTCGTCGAAGACGGGTGTACCGGCGTCCGTCGGGTATCGCAGCATCGCGAATCGAGTGACCGCAGCGATCACCGTGATGACGAGGGTGACGATCCAACCCCGGAGTCGGTCGTGGTCCCGGTAGTAATCGGCTGCTGGGGACGTGGGACCGGGACTGACTACAAACCGCTCGGTCAACATGGCCACATGCCGATCGTAGGCGTCGGCGCCGAGTGAGAGACGATGGGAGCATGCTGATCCTTGCCGCTACACCCATGGGCGACGTGGGTGATGCGTCCCAACGCCTGCGCGACGCACTGGCCACGGCCGACGTCGTCGCCGCCGAAGACACCCGGCGCACCAAGCATCTCGCGTCGGGACTCGGGGTGGTGATCACGGGAAAGGTCGTCAGCTTCTACGACCAGGTGGAGACTGCGCGCCTACCCGGCCTGGTCGACGCCGTACGCGAGGGCAAGACCGTCCTACTCGTCACCGACGCCGGGATGCCGTCGGTGAGCGATCCCGGCTACCGGCTGGTCGCAGCCTGCGTCGAGCACGACCTCCCCGTCACGTGCCTGCCCGGTCCATCCGCGGTGACCACTGCGCTGGCACTGTCCGGTCTGCCGGTGGAGCGGTTCTGCTTCGACGGCTTCCCGCCGCGCAAGCAGGGGCAGCGAATGACATTCTTCGAATCCTTGAAGACCGAGCCGCGTGCCTGCGTCTTCTTCGAGGCCCCGCACCGTCTCGCAGCCAGCCTCGACGACGCGGTGACGGTGCTCGGCGGCGACCGCAGGGCGGCAGTGTGCCGAGAGCTCACCAAGACCTACGAGGAGGTCAAGCGGGGAACCCTCGGCGAACTGGCCGCGTGGGCCACCGGCGGCGTCCGCGGAGAGATCACCGTCGTTCTCGCCGGGGCGCAGCCCGTCGCCTCGGAACCGGAGGATCTCGTCGACGACGTCGAGGAGCTGGTGGCGTCGGGCATGCGGTTGAAGGACGCCTGTGCCCAGCTGGCTGTCGGCGGTGTCAGCAAGCGCGAGCTCTACGAGGCCGTCCTCGCGGCACGAGTGGAGCCTGCGGAATGAGCAGAACCCCGAGTGGAGCCTGCGGAATGACCGGTCAGCCGACGACCTGTTGACGTAGCCCCTCGGTGGCGGCTTCGAGGATGGTCTTGGTCCCCCTCTTGACGAGGAATCCGGGCACCGGGATCTTCGGGTCGACGGTCAACGAGAAGTCGACGTGTGTGCCCTTGTCCGTTGCGGTCAGCGTGTACTCGCCGTGCTGGGCCTTCTGCTGCGAGCTTTCCACGAGGTCCCAGGTGACCTTGGTATCGGACCATGTGTATTCGACGACCTGATCGTCGTTGATGCCGAGGATCGACACAGCCATCTTCACCCGGTACGGTTTTCCGTCCTCGGTTCGGTCGACGATTTCGACCTTTTTGTGAACGGGCGACCATGACGGCAGCGCTTCCACATCGGAGAGAACGTCGAGAACTGCGGCGGGGTCGGCTTCGATGACGACCTCTTTGTTTCCTGTAACAGCCATGTTCGTCAAGGTATCTCAGGCAGTGCCTGTTACGTTCGGTAACGCGCTGTGACTACGCACGAAAGCACCGATTTCCCGTAGTGCGCGATGTGATTCGGGAACAAAATCCGCGGCTTGGAACACGTGGACCTGGTCTTCCCATACCTGCAATTCGCAGTGAACCCCGGCCGCTTCGAGACGTTCGATCATCAGTTCGGCGTCGGCGAGGACGATTTCGGTGGACCCGGCCTGGATGAGCACGGGCGGAAGGCCGGTGAGGTCGGCGTCGACGGGCGAAACCCGCGGTCCCCGATGGCCGTCGACGACGATTCGCGCCTCGACGCGGTCGGCGAGCACCGTCAGCGCGGGCACGGCACCGGAAGGGAACACCGCGCACTTCGACGCGTTCGCGTGCTCGATCTTGCCTGTCGGGTCCATATCGGTCAGCGGTGACATG
The DNA here is from genome assembly GCF_020889545.1 of Rhodococcus sp. I2R. NCBI lineage: Bacteria > Bacillati > Actinomycetota > Actinomycetes > Mycobacteriales > Nocardiaceae > Rhodococcus > Rhodococcus sp. I2R. The sequence goes on along the minus strand of NZ_JAHUTG010000033.1, from coordinate 2,235 downwards.
GTGAAGATGCCGGCCGGCGTGGGCAGGCCGAGATCTCGCAGCGTCAGCGCCACCATGAACGAGAGGTATCCGCCCGCCGAGTCACCGGCGATGAAGATCTGATCGGGGCGGTAACCCGAGTCGAGGAGGAACCGGTAGCCGTCGACACCGTCTTCCACCGCATGAGAGATGGGATTGCGTGGCATCATCCGGTAGTCGACCGAGAGGACCGGTGCGTCGACGCTCTGGGAGACCCGCGATGTCAACCGTCGGTGGGTGTTGAGGCCGCAGCAGACGAAAGCGCCGCCGTGCAGGTAGAGCACGACGCGTTCGTTGCCGACGCCTTCCGCGCGAATCCACTCGGCCTCGCATTCCGCCAGCATCACACTGCGGGTATCGGTGCCTTTGAGCGGTGGCATGAGCATTCCGGCGTAGTCGACGACACTCATCGGCCAGGGAAGATTGGGGGCTTTGGCCCATACCGACAGAAACGGGCGGACCGTGAACTGTAGATACGTTGCCAGCGCGCGAGACTGCAGGCTGCTTCCGGCCATGTCGAGCCTGGTCGAGACGCTTCTCGGCGCTGGCTGCGGACGCTTCAGTGCGGTAAGCACGGGATTCATCGCCCTCGCCTCCAATCCTGGTACTTGGAACTCCTAGTACCTGGACATTAGCCCGTGATTCGGGTTGCTTGAACGTATGGTCGTGTTCGATGTCACTTCGATGTCACACTGTGATCAAATCCAGGCAGAAAGTTTATCGCTCATGGCGCTCATGCCCGTTACCGAATCCATGTTCTTGATCGCCGAATCCAGAGAGCACCCAATGCATGTCGGCGGCCTGCAATTATTCGTGCCGCCGGGCGATCCGCACGAGTTCGCGGAGCTGATCCACAAGAAGTTCACCTCGGAGAACGTGCACGAGCTGTTCCGGAAACGACCGGGACGACCTGTCAATGTCATGGGCAGCCTCGCCTGGTCCCGTGAACCCGAGATCGACTTCGAGTACCACGTGCGCCGGGTCGTACTGCCCGCACCCGGACGCATTCGTGAACTGTTCCAGTTCATTTCGCTCAACCATGGCACCCCACTCGACCGATACCGGCCGATGTGGGAGCTGCAGATCATCGAGGGTCTCGCCGACGGGCGCATCGCCGTCTACACCAAGGTGCATCACTCGCTCGTCGACGGCGTTTCCGCGCTCAAGCTCATGCTGAACACCTTCACCACCGATCCCGACGATCGAAACGGCGTCGCCACCTGGGATCCGTCACTTTTTCATGACAAGAAACGTCCGGAGGCATCGTCGACGCTGGCGAAGATCACCGGCGGGTTGTCGTTCGGTCGTAAACTGGCCGGTGACGTCGTGGACTTCGTGCCTGCCGTGACGCGACTGAGCGTGCGCGCGCTACGCCACGAGGGCGCGCAGTTGCCGCTGCGGGCCCCTCGGACGATGTTCAACGTGCCCATCGGGGGTGCGCGGCGGTTCGCGGCCGAAAGCTGGTCCATCAGCCGGATGTCCGCGGTAGCGAAGACATATGACGTCAAACTGAACGACATCGTGCTCGCCATGTGCGCCGGTGCCCTCCGCAGCTACCTCATCGATCAGGAAGCGCTTCCCGACGCCCCGCTCGTCGCGATGGTTCCGGTCTCTCTCCGCAAGCCGGGGGAGGACAAGGAGTCGGGCAACTCCGTCTCGGCGATCCTGTGCAACCTGGGCACGGACGAGGCCGACCCCCTGGCCCGGCTGCAGCGCATCACCGACTCGTCTTCGCGGGGCAAGGAGATGATGCGAGAGTTCAACACTCTCGAATCGCTGGCCTTCGGAGCTGTCGCATTGTTGCCCCTGCTCTTTGCGCCCGTGCCCGGCTTCGTGGCCAACACCCCGCCGCCGTTCAACGTCATCATCTCCAACGTCCCCGGCAGGAAGGAAGACCTGTACTGGAACGGTGGCAAACTCGACGGCATCTATCCCGCGTCCATCGTGGCCGACGGCATGGCCCTCAACATCACCGTCGCAAGCAACGGTGACTCACTCAATTTCGGTCTCATCGGTTGCCGCCGCAGCGTCCCGCACCTGCAGCGAATCCTGACGCACCTCGAGAACGCGCTCGAGGAGTTGGAGAAGGCGACGTCGTCGCATGTGATGCTCCTATGAGTGTCAAGCGGTGGTTTTGTGGGTGAGGAGTTGGAACATTTCGCGGGCGACGGCTCGTTTGAGGCAGCGAATGATGTCGCGTTTGGTTTTGCCTTCGGC
>NZ_JAHUTG010000032.1:0-52216 GCF_020889545.1 Rhodococcus sp. I2R | reverse complement strand
CTCGGACTGAGGGACCTGCTGCACCTTGCCGAACATCTCACTGCTCGAAGCCTGATAGAACCGCACGCGTTTGCCGGAGGTGTCCTGATAGAAGCGGAGCGCCTCGAGCACGTTGAGCACACCACCACCGGTGACGTCTGTGGTCAACCGAGCGTTCTCCCACGAATATGCGACGAACGACACAGCACCGAGGTTGTACACCTCGTCAGGTTGAGCGGCGGAGAACGCCCGCATCAGCGACGACAGGTCGAGCAAGTTGCCGGAAAGGATCTCCACGAACGGGTGACTCTGTTCGAGCAACGCCCGCTTTGGATTGTTCTGACCGCGCACCAGGCCGTACACCTTGTAGCCCTTGTCGTGCAGCAACTCGGACAGGTACAAACCGTCCTGACCGGTAATACCCGTGATCAACGCTCGCTTCATCTGCTTCGTCCTCATACTTTCTGATCTAGACGCTGTGAAGCGCTAGATGCTCGGTAGACCGCTTGCTGCAGCGCCTCGGCAAACCGTTGTTCGCTGAACTGATCCAGATGGGTGTCCATAGCGTCCTGAGACCAACGGCGATCCTCTAGCGCGGTCAGCGCAGCAGCAATGGCTGTTGGCTCGGGCTCCCCGAAGTAGACTCCGGTAACGCCTTCTGCAACGGTGTCCAAGAAGCCTCCCCATCGCAGTACCGCACTGGGCTTCCCGTAGCTTGCGGCCTCCAATGGCGTAAGACCGAAGTCTTCGTAGCTTGCGGCGACCAAGCCTGCGCAATGTGCGTACAGCCAACGAATTTGGGCGTCCGTCAAGTCCTTGACCATCGTCACATTCGGTCCCGCCAATTCAGCGAGCTCAGCTTCTTGCGGGCCACTTCCAACAACAACGAGACGCCTGTCGCCATGCTCGAACGCACGGATAACCTTGTCGACGTTCTTGTACGGCAAGAGGCGCGAGATGCAGAGGTAGTAGCCGTCAGACCATGGCTCGACCGCCTGGACTGCCTCCGTTGGCAGGCTAGCGTCGAGGGACTGGGGAGCCGGAAGCACCGTGGACGGGAGGCCGTATGCGTTTTCGATTCGCGACTTGACCACGGATGAGATAGCGAAATACTTCGACGCGGACTTTGCGGCTCTGCGGTCCCATGCCTTCAGAGCCGGACTGGATGCCGCGATGAGGCCCCGCAGGGTTCGAGACGCCGAAGTACCCAGGTATGCCTCACGTTGATACAGCCAGCGCGCCGGTGAGTAGCAGTAGACGATCTTGGTACCCGATGTCCGGAAACCGTGAGCCCACCCGCTGCTGCTGGCAAGGACGACGTCGGCATCGATTTTCGTCGTCGACGACGCAATGGGCAACAATGGCAGTGCGCTGCGATGGTGCTCGCGAAGGTACTTCACCTTGTTGAGCGGCGAAACCCTGATGTCGAAGGATTCGAACTCAGGGTAAGTGCCGTTCGGGTCGTACAGCGTCGTGTAGATGGGTGCCTCCGGGAAGGCTCGCGCCATAGCGAGAACGACTTTCTCTGCCCCACCCCGCTGTGTTAGGTAGTCGTGCGCAATCGCGACCTTCAGTTTTTCTCGCAAGTTTTCTTTCCCCGACCTTGTTCTCCGACGCGCGCACGCGAGGAGCAATGCTCCAACTGACTAGGTACTGTCGAGAGTTCGCTCAGTACGCGCCGTCACTCCCGGCTACCGCCCTAACCGTTTTTGCGATGATCAGCAGGTCGCCCACCATCGACCAGTTCTCCACATATGACAGATCGAGCCGAACAGTCTCTTCCCAAGACAGGTCTGACCTACCGCTGACCTGCCATAGGCCTGTAATGCCGGGTTTGACCAGCAAGCGACGTCGAACCTCGCCGTCGTACGTCTCGACCTCTCGGCGGAGTGGCGGACGTGGTCCAACGACACTCATTTCGCGGCGCAGGACATTGATGAATTGCGGCAGTTCATCGATGCTGAATCGCCGCATGAATTTGCCGACTCTGGTAACCCGCGGGTCCTCGCGCATCTTGAAAAGGACGCCACCCTCGCTCTCGTTCTGCGCGAGCAGTCTTTCAACGTGCTTGTCGGCATCCTGCACCATGCTGCGGAACTTGATCATCGAGAACGGCTTACCGTCGATGCCCATCCGCTCGGACTTGTAGAAGACCGGCCCCCGGCTCGTCACCTTCACAGCGATAGCCGCGATCAACAGGACCGGTGTGATCAGAAGCAAGACGGCGGATGCAAACACCAAGTCGAAGGCGGTCTTGCTGAAGCGTTTTGCGCCGTTGTATTGCGGCTTCTCGACGTGGATGAGGGGGAACCCTGCTACCGGGCGCATGACGAGCCGTGGGCCGGCCACGTCCACCACACCGGGAGCGACAACCAAGTCGACGTCTTTCTTTTCCAGGTCCCACACCATCTTGCGGATCCCTTTGGTTCCGAGATGCTCGGTTGCTGTCACAGCGACGGTGTCAGCGCCCGAGGCTTCGATCGCGTCGACCACGCCATATTCGTCGCCGAGTACAGGAATCTCGTACCCCTCAAGTGTCACGGCGTCACGCGCCGGTTCGTAGCCGGGCAGGCACATGCCGACGACGCGGTACCCAGCACCCGGCGAACGCTCGAACTGCTTTGCCATCGAGACGGCAGCTTTGCGACTTCCGACGATCAGGACGGAGGTTTGGTACTTGCCCTTGCTGCGCTTCACCGCCACCCCCTTGCGCCACAACCAGCGGCTGAGGAGGAGCCCCAAGAGACCGACAGGGAGAGCGATTGCCAAGTACAAGCGAGCGAAGTCCACTTTGAAGAGCAGCGACACGATCGCAATCACGCCGAAGAGCTTGAAGGTGGCCGACACGATGCGGCGGTATTCCTCGGCACCGTTGCCGATGACGCGGGTCGATCGCGTCCGGAAAATGGCGAGGAACGCCACCCACAGCGCAGCCAGAACGATAGACACTCCGCTGTAGCTCAGCGTCGCCTGCAGGCCGTTGTTTTGCAGCTCGCCGAACCGGATGAGCTGAGCGAGTGCCACCGCGAGAACAACGACAGCGACATCGGTGATGCGTAGTCGATAGATGTACTGGTGCTCCCAAACACGGCGCGAGGTCAAGCGCTCTACGCGTCGCGCCTGCTGGTCCTTCTCAACCCCCTGCGGAGTCTGCTGCACGGATCCGAGTGTTGCCACCGGTTCCCCTCCTGAATCTGCTCTCTTGCTTCTATGTCAACGGTGTCTGCACTCCGACACGTCGACACTGACGTTGGGAGACGAGTCGATGGCTCCGCAGCCTGAGATTTAGATTTTCGCACGCGGTGCGACTTGCGACCTCTCAAGTGGGTCACATCACAAAACAATTACATCCAACATGATTGGTCTACCACACTTTCAGCACAGACCGGGAAGAGAATAGTGATCCGTCCCAATTCATCCCCTATCGTCCAACTCGTCGCCGTCGTTACAGCAGCACGATCCGACAGCCATTGTCGAAAACCACTGTTTCGCAGGCTGTTTGCATGTTCAAATCCAAATCACCGCATTGGTCGGGACGGATTTAACCTGACGGTAACTGGTCGACTTCATCGCTTTCGAAAAACTTTCAAGTAAATGGTCGCGAATCCGTCTAGAACCAAACCTGCCGTTATCAAGCAGTCATTGTGCCGGTTTTTCGCAAGCGCCACAAACGCCACCGTGCGGTGAATGCATCAACTGAACGACACCAGTCTTGTTTGGCCGGTTCGCAGCAGCGGACGAGACGGGTTACGGACGCCCGAGTCCGCGGTAGGTCCAGCCAGCCTCACGCCACTGCACGGGATCGAGGCAGTTGCGGCCATCGATCAAAGTCTTGGCGCGAACCACGTCATCGAGGTCCTTCGGGGTCAACGCCTTGAACTCTTTCCACTCCGTCAACACCAGCACCACGTCAGCGCCTTCACATGCCTCAAGCGCGGACGCGCTGTACCCGAGGGTCGGGAACAATGCCCGTGAGTTGTCCATGGCCTTCGGGTCGTAGACGTTGACAGCAGCACCCTGCAACTGGATCTGACCTGCGACGTTGAGCGCTGGCGAGTCGCGTACGTCGTCGGAGTCAGGTTTGAACGCCGCGCCCAACACCGCGACCCTGGCTCCCAACAATGATCCGCATGCTTCGCGGGCCAGCTCGACCATACGAGTGCGTCGGCGCATGTTGATGTTGTCGACCTCCCGCAGGAAGGTCAACGCCTGGTCCGCGCCCAGCTCACCGGCCCTGGCCATGAACGCCCGAATATCCTTCGGCAGGCATCCTCCACCGAACCCGATACCGGCATTGAGGAACTTGCGGCCAATTCGGTCGTCATGACCGATGGCATCGGCAAGAACCGTCACGTCCGCACCCGCGGCCTCGCAGACCTCAGCAATCGCGTTGATAAACGAGATCTTGGTCGCTAGAAAGGCATTGGCTGAGGCCTTGACCAGCTCAGCGGTCGCAAGATCGGTCACCAGAAACGGGATCTTCTCGTCGAGCAATTGCGCGTAGACCTCGCGGGCCAGGTCCTCCGCCCGGCCGGGTCGATCGCGGTCGACGCCGAGGACCAGACGATCGGGGTGCAGCGTGTCCTTGACTGCGTAGCCCTCACGGAGGAACTCCGGATTCCAGGCGATCTCGACGTCGTTGCCAGCTGGGGCGAGTTCTCGCGCCATTGCGCCTAGCCGAGCTGCTGTGCCCACGGGAACGGTCGACTTGCCGAAGATGACGGCGGGCTTGGTGAGCAGGGGCGCGAGTGTCTCGACCACGGAGTCGACATAGATCATGTCGGCCGCGAACTCGCCCTTCTTCTGGGGAGTGCCCACGCCGAGGAAGTGCACGTCGGCGAATTCAGCGGCCTCTTCGTATGAGGAGGTGAACCGAAGTCGACATGCCGCGATATTGCGCTGCAGAACCTCTTCGAGCCCGGGCTCGTAGAACGGGACCTCACCGGCCTCGAGCTTGGCGAGCTTCGCCGGGTCCACATCGACGCCCAGCACCTCGTGGCCGAGCTCTGCCATGCACGCAGCATGGGTGGCACCGAGGTACCCGGTACCGAACACAGTTATCCGCATAGCGCTACTTCCCCCGTCGAAGACAAGACTCGATATGTCAACGGCCGTACGGACCACTGAGTGGATTCCGATAGCCAGCCGCTACGGCCACATCCTAAGGCCACCAATCGACAGCTCGCGCCCCAGGGATTTTCACTCAGAGGTCGGAAATGCTGCCGGACAGCCACCCAGATTGGCCACGAGAACACCAGCAGGGCAACAGGGCACGAACGGGCGTTGAACTAAGTTCGAACGACCAGAATTGTCAGCGGTGAATGCGCGCAGTCAGGGCGGCCGCGAGACTGCGGAGTACAGTTCGCGGCTTCTGTGGTTTCGGGGTCCGCTCTTGATCTTCGCCCCAGTATGGTTCCTGCGGCCATCCGCATTGGTCGGCAGGAGGGCAAGGGGAAGGTTTTGTAGTCACAAACAAGAGACTCGGGTGTTTGTGATGGCTCGCTACAACCCGCGCGTTGTTATTGAATGGTTCATTCGACCGAGTGACGGCGGTCCGAAATGAGCGCGTATCGCGAGGGGTAGATCAAGCCGGGGCGCCTGGCCTCGGCCTCGGCCTCGTACATGTCGGCATCTTCCCTAGATGAACGCACATGGTCGGGCTCCTTGCACAGCAGCTCGCTACTCCCCGCATCAAAAGCTGAGTTCGGTAATCAGCTCGGCGTTCGAGAGTTCTTCAGGTTAGATGCCGAACCGTCCGTCACGATCGAATCGAGAGGGCATCGCTGTGTTCGCCGAGGTGGGCGCATAACTCGCGTTATGCGCCCGTTTTCAAGCAAGTCCGACAGCGATCAGACCGAGCGGTACGGCATGATGACGCGGTGGATTCTCTCGCCCGTCTCAGCTACCTCGGACTTGCAGCGATCCCGCTCGATTGCGTGCTGTACATGATGCATCGCAGTGGCAACTCCGTGTTCCGATCACGCACCGAACGGAAGCTGGATAATGAGCGCGTGCCAACTGCGGGACCTGCGCGAGGACGTCGACCCACATGATGGGCGCACCTGCAGCGAAGCCTGCGCCGACGAACTATGGCTGGACCGCAACGGATAGGTGGGCGACTGACCACCCGGTACGGCACAATGACAGACTATGACTCTGGCGCACGCAACCCATGACGCCGAGGCTGTTCAGCCACGCAGCGTCCGTGACATACTGCGCGGCAATTGGCTGGTGTTTCTCACCGTGCTTGCCGTGCCGATCAGCTACCTGCCGTACGAGCTGACCTCGTCACGCTGGCCCCCGACGTATCCGTTCTTCGCGCTAGTCGTTGCCACCGGCGTTCTCGCCGGCGTGCTCGGTCGACGTCAGGGCCCGGTCGACTACGCGCTTGCAGCACTTGGGCTGTGGATCGCCCTCGACCTGACGATCATGGGCATCGGAACCGCCACGCCGCCGTGGAACCAACTCACCCGCGAACTACTCACCCTGTTCGCCGGACTCGTCCTGTTCCGAATCGCGCAGACCTCCGAGCGGAAATTGGCCATTGTCTACGGCCTCCGCGCCGCCCTCGTCCTCTGTGGCGGCTGGGGTGTCTACCAGTATTTCGTCGGGCTTCCGTTCCTGCTGTCACAGGGGTACGGGTCGGGCTTCTACTTCGCCACCGCTGACGGCACGTACCGTCCTTTCGGAACGTTCTTCTCTCCGACCGTGTACGGCGGATTCCTTGCCATGCTGGGCATAGCGGTTATCGCAACGCTGACACGCAGTCTGTACTTCTGGCTGACATTCGTCGCGGTCGCTTCCGTGCTTCTCATGACCGAGACCCGATCGGCCATCATCGCTTTCGCAGTGGCGTTCGCAATTGTGCTGTTCCAATCCGGTCGAGCACGTGGGGTCCGGTTGGCCGTCGCCATCGCGGCGATGGGGTACGCCATCATCGGGTACCAGTTCTGGAAACCGCCCTATGTCGCGTCCGCCCTCGAACGACTGTTCTCGGCATCGAATGACGCCGACACTTCGAGCGTCACCCGGCAGGCTCTGTGGCAGGGCGTGATCGACGGCCTCGATCATCAGGGCGCGTGGTTGACAGGGTTCCTCGCCCGTGATTTCGTGCCTACGATCTCGCCGTACACCGGTCTGACGGTCGCCCGACTCGGCCACCCGCACAGCAACTACTTCCAAGAGCTCTACCGGTACGGCCTTCCCGGACTTGCGTTGTTCGTCGCGCTACTGCTGGCGATGTGGTGGACGATCCGCCAGGGCAGGGCGTCTGTTCCGCTCAGCATGAACACCGCCGCGCTGGCTGGTGTCGTCGTGTTCGCGGTCGACTCGATCTTCAACAACTCGCTGTCGTCGTTGAACGTGTTCGTTGGCCTTCTGCTGATTGCCGGTCTCGGGTCGGTACCGTCTCGCCGGAAGTTGGATCTTGGCGATAGATGAGCGGGCCAGGATGTGGGCCGTCTCGCATTGTCGAAGGGCCGCAGCGGGAACCGTTCTTGCCCTTACCCCGCCGGAGCGCGAGCCCGTCACCAACTCGATTGTCGATCAGTGCCGGGTCGCTCTTGCTGACCGATACAAGGTGACTGCGTGGCGCCATGATGAGTACGCGGTCAGCCCGGAGGGCGTCGAGTGCATCGAGTTCGTCGGCACCGTGCAGATTGGCGATGAGGGACGGAACTATTGACGGCGCTCAGTGAAAGTGCCCAGATCTGATCTCTGAAAGTGCTCACCCGTGTGGCTCCGCCAATGAGGGTGGGTCTCCTCCGATGCTGATGGTCTCTGACCACGCACCAGCGTCCCGAAGGAGACCCGCGATCTCATGCTTACATGGGAAGAGGACATGGAGATATCCGCACAGCCGCAATCGAGGCATGTCGATCTCGGACATCGCCCGCCACACCGGCCGCAACCGCCGAACCGTCCGCAACTACATCAACGGCACCACCACCCCCGGAATGCGAAAAAAGTCGAGCCCGGACCAGTTCGAGGACTTCATCGACTACATCCGGTATCGCTTCACCGAGGACCCGCATCTGTGGGCAGTGGCCTTGTTCGACGAACTGTTGGCCCTGGGATTCGGATTGTCATACCCGACGATGACCCGCAAGATCCGGCAACAGAAACTACGCCCGATCTGCCTGGCCTGCAGGACCGCAACCGACCGAGCCAACGCCATCATCGAACACCCACCGGGCGAGGAAACTCAATGGGACTACGTCGATCTGCCGAACCCGCCTACTGAATGGGGCTGGGGCAAAACAGCACACCTGTGGGTCGGTTCCCTCGCACACTCAGGCAAGTGGCGGGCAGTGCTGACCCCGGCGATGGATCAACCGCATCTCGTCGACAATCTCGATCGCGTTGTCCGCGCGCTGGGCGGCATCACCCGAGTGTGGCGTTTCGACCGGATGGCCACGGTCTGCCACCCCGACTCCGGTGCGGTGACCGCTAGCTTCGCCGGCGTCGCGAAGTACTACGGGGTCTCCGTCGCGATCTGCCCACCCCGACGAGGGAACCGCAAAGGCGTAGTCGAGAAGGCCAATCACACTCCCGGCGCAGCGGTGGTGGCGATCACTACCGGACATGAGCGTCGAACAAGCGCAAGCGCATCTCGACAACTTCTGCGCCGCCATCTCCGACAGTCGCACCCGCCACACCCCCGACGGGACCAGCACGGTCGCCGACCTCGCAGCGGCCGAACCATTGCAGGCACCGCCGGCCACTGCGTATCCAGTGATTCTCGGCGACAGTCGGACAGCGTCGCGGCAAGCGTTGGTGTCCTACCGCGGTAATCAGTACTCGGTGCCGCCGGAGTTAGCATCCGCGCAGGTCACCGTCACCCGGCCGGTCGGCGGCAGTCATCTCGACATCGTCACCGCCTCCGGCATCACTGTCGCCAGGCATGCGGTCGCCGCGGACGGCCTGGGCATGATCATCCGCGACAGCGGCCATGTCATCGCACTCGAGCAGGTCGCGATAGCGACCGCGAACACCGGTAAACCGCACCGCCGCAAGGAACGGATACCACCCGGTCCTGATGCGGTCAGGGCGGCAGAAACATTGCGTGGCAGACGTTTTCATCACTCGGTGACCGACACGACGGAGACCGAATCAGGCTCTACGGAAACAACATCGGATGTCATCGACCTCTCAACCTACGAGCGGGCCGCACGAGGAAGGAACACCCTCGCATGAGCGAAACACCGACATCGCGTGCCGTGGCCGATCGACTTCCCGCACCGAACTCCGCGGAAGCTGCGAGTCTCTACCAACGTCTTCGAGGTCATCTCGGGGTCCTCAAACTCGCCGACGCAGCCGAAGCGTTGCCATCGGTCCTCGACCAAGCGGCGGCGGAGGATCTGTCGATGACTGCAGCGTTGGAGCGACTGCTCTCGATCGAGGTGGCCGCCACCGAAGCCCGGCGGTTGACCGGCAGGTTGCGGTTCGCGTGTCTGCCGACACCGGCATCGCTCGAGGACTTCGACTATGGCAACGCAGCCGGCGTCGACAAAAAGTTGATCGACGAGCTCGCGACCTGCAGATATTTGGAGACCGCGACGAATGTGCTGCTCATCGGACCACCCGGAGTCGGCAAGACGCATCTGTCGGTCGGGCTTGCGCGAGCCGCAGCGCATGCTGGGTATCGGACGTATTTCACCACCGCAGCCGATCTAGCTGCGCGGTGTCACCGGGCCGCGATCGAAGGCAGGTGGGCGACGACGATGCGGTTCTATGCCGGGCCGACACTGCTGGTGATCGATGAACTCGGGTATCTACCGTTGCCCGGCGAAGCGGCGTCAGCGTTGTTTCAGGTTGTCTCGCAACGGTATATGAAGACTTCGATCGTGATCACCAGCAATCGCGGGGTCGGTTCGTGGGGCACAGTTCTCGGCGACGACACCGTCGCAGCAGCAATGCTCGACCGTCTCCTGCATCGATCGGTAGTCCTCGACATGTCCGGGGATTCCTACCGGCTCCGTGACCACAACGCACGCTCGGAGAAACTCCGCAAAGCCGTCACAGGAACCCGTCAACCACTACAGTGATCACCGCTACCGGGTGAGCACTTTCGCTGACCGAAGTTGAGCACTTTCGATGAGCGCCGTCACTATCGCTGCTCGATCGGCCCGGACCCGAAGATCGGCGCTGTGACCGATCTTCGACCCTGGGTTACACCGATCCGTGGATGCCTACTCCTGAATCAAGGTTCGTAGCACCGGCGGGAGTGATGGTTGCAGGCGGCGCGCCATTGTCGGAATCGGCGTACAACGCGAGCCCTGCCGATGCCGCGTACCCGCCGACCGCCGACTGTCCCAGCGGTGAGGACATCGTCTGCCCTGCGTTGCCGCCGACCGTTCGCACTGCCGCTGCCACCTGCTCGACGCCGCCCACCGCAAACCACGTGTTGGCCGGAATCGTCAGTGCGGTTCCGGCGGTCACCGTTCGCTGACCGACGACAGTATTGTCCGTCTGCCCGGACTCGACCAGCAACGTCGCCCACGCAGTACCGATCGCCCATGAGAACGGGTTCGTCTGGTCTGTGATCTGGAAGACGCCGCAGCGTGTGACCAACCCCGCTGCCCTAACCGTGCCCACGAGAACATCAAGCTGGTCGATCGTGAGACCTGCCGTCCCAGAGAAGAACGGGTGCAGCGCGACCCCCCGATGCTGGGAGTAGCGGTCCGGATGCCGATGATCAACGGCGACGGATACCACCAACCGACTGCGGCTGGCGTGAACAGCAGGTTCCCGCCCGTCGATGCAGATGCGGAACCGATCGTTTCAACTGCGCCTGAACCAACCTTGCATTTCAGGCCACCTGCTTCCGCCCAGATCACAGCGCTGTTGGTTGCCGTGCTGGTTGGAGCGGTTCCATAGGGGAAAAACTATTCCCTTCTTTCCACCCGTGTTCCCCCGGTGGGCCCGCCGATGAGGAGGTTGGAGTCGACGTCCCATCCGCAAATCTCGCCGCCACCGGGTGGAAATGCGGAGCTTGTTCCCGCCGTAGAGATCGATCGCCCAGAGGTAGCTCCCGTCTGCCCAGAGAGCTTGCGGCGTGGACTGGAACCCTCCCAAGAATCCGACCGGGATCGCACCGAGCGAACCAGGTGCAGTGGGAAGCGCACCCGAGAACCGCGAGTTCGCACCTGCGATATTCGTTGTAGGGAGCTTGTCCCGCCCTCGGCCTAGCACGGTCCACCCGGCCGGGAATGGCGCGGGTCAAATCGAAGTTGATGCACGAACGATGTTGATCGCGACGCCGTCACCTACAGTCCCGGCGATCGTGATGTTGGTCGGTGTCGCGCTGGGGTCCTGGTTCAGTAAGATCGTGTCGAAACGAATCTGCCTGCTGTTGTTGATGATCATCTCCGCTGTGGTGGACGCAACCTTGACCTGGCTGAATGTGGCCGAGTGCGGCCCACCATTAACATCGCCGATCTCGATACCTGTTGCGCAACCTTCGATCCAGACGTGCGAGAACCAGAACAACTTCGACGATCGCTCGATGTGGATCGCGTGCCTGGTCGTGCCGGTTCCAGGTGGGGAGACCATCGTCGTATTGAGCACCGGCAGTCCGGCTGCGAAGTCCGTGCCAGCAGGGTTGCGCCGTAGACGTGCTTCCAGTTGGACCCGACTGCGCAGTTGACGATGTAGTTCTGGATCGCGTCAGTATGGACACCGATGCCGAGGTTGTTGATGTCGCAATCCGAGACACGGTTGTCGCCTGCGTTGGATCGGAAGTTGAAGCCCTCCTGCGTCCGGTAGGTAGCGCAGTCGCGGAGACGTCTTGGCCTGCGATAACGCACCTCGACCAGGAGCAGCGGAAGGAAGGAGTCGACGGCGTCAAACGCAACGGCCCCGGCCTGAGTGACGGTGACGCCAAGGTTCGCGAACTTGACCTGCGTCTTGCTCGACAGAGTGACAAAGAGCCTGTGCCGGTGTACCGGAGCTGTGAAAAGGGCGCCGTAGTTGGGAATTGACAGCGAAGGTGCGCATACGAATGTTCCGGACGGGATGAAGTCAGTACTGCCGACGACTGATCCGCTCGACGAAACGGAGTCGTTCGCGGCCTGAATGCGCGCGGTGGCGTCGGAGCCGTCACCCTTCGCGCCGAACCGGAGGTCGGTGATGATGACCCAGCCGAGGGCGCGTGCAACCTGTTCGTGCGAAGTTCCCCGTCGGACGCCCGGGAGGTGGACGCATCGTTCTGGCCATCTGGCACCTTCGACCCGCGGCGATGCAAAGCTGGGTCGGAAGAAACGAGACGAAGTGAGGCGCACAACGCGAGGTATGTACCCGCTGTGAAACGACAGTAGTCTTCGCAACGACGGCAGTTCCTTGCGGCGATTGGCGGGGCGCGCGCTCGGTTCGGCACCCTGCACCCTCGACTACCAACGTGACGTCACCTCCACCCCCGACATTCGCGCCGAGTTCGCGATCGAGGATCGACACGGCGACCGCGCCATCAACAAGAATGAAGTCGTAGCCGAGGCAGACGAATGGGGCCGAGTTCCGCCGCACTACGCGGCGATGGCACGTTCGAACGGGGAGGTCCGGCAGCACCTGAAGCAAACCGAAGACCCAAATCCACGTGATCACGAAGGCTGGACTCTACTTCTGTTCGCCGCCCGCTCGGCACGCCATGACGTGTTGGGTTCCTACTCGATGCAGGTGCCCGAATCGATGCGGTGACCAACCATGGGCACCATCCGGCCCCGATTGGTCTTTCATTGCACAGACCACTGTGGTACTCCTTGAATATGAACACATTCGACACGTCGAAAGGCGCATGAGCGCCCGTCAATTCCCTACTTTCGGTGCTGCGGCGCCGGGGTGTAGATCATGAAACTTGCCGAGGCCCTCGCAGAACGGGCGGAACTGGTCCGGCGCGCCGAACACCTGAAGGTTCGGATTCTGGCGAACGCTCGCCACCAAGACGGTGAATCACCTGCAGAGAACGCCTCCGAGCTGCTGGCGGCGCATGCCACAACGCTCGACAGGCTTCAAGTGCTCATCCGCAGAATCAACCGCACCAACAGTGCCGCAATGGTGCGCGACGGAACCGTCACCGATGCCCTCGCATCCCGTGATGTGCCGCGCATGAAGCACAAGGCCGTCACCGCCGCAGCCGATGCAGCATCGGGACGGGAGCACGACCACCGATACGGGCCCCGGCAGCTACGCTCGGAGCTGGTTTATATTGCAGCACTGCCAGTCTCGGAGCTACGCGATACTGCCAATGACCTCGCCAAACAGATCCGTCAGGTCGACCTCGAGATCCAACGCGTCAGCTGGGAGTACGACCTGATCGACGAGTGAGATAGCAGCCGGGTAGTAGGTAGTCTTCTTCGAAGCGAGCACGTACCGCGGGCCGGCGGTTTCCGGCCTACCTCCTGCGTGGTGGGCAGCGTTCCGAGATTGACTCGGATAACATTGCAGCTCAGTACATCTCACGCACGACGGTGCACCGCGCACATCACATCACCGTGTGCTGGTCGAACGAAGACGAGGGTGGGCAAGGGGCCACTCGGCTGACATTTCCATAGGGATATGAGATCTACCTGTGGCCCGCTTCCACTCTGTCGCTGCGCCGCGGTGTCGCACGGAACCGACAGTTCGACGCCCCGCAAGAGACCGTTGCAGTGTCCACGGAACAGAAGCCACTCACCACTCGCACCCCAAAGCGTGACCGACCTGGCCGACTGACCGATGGCAACAGTATCGATATTGGTCATCGCGTCGTCACCAGGGGTTCAACCTGATCAGGGTTGCGCGAGCGAGATTGTGCCAGCATTCTATGTGAGTGGCTCCGAATCCGAAACGGGTAGTTCTCAGCAATGGAATCGATTGGGTGACCGTCTTTCTCGACGGCCGCGTGAAGGTCGCGTCACGCTCTCACCTGTGGGATGTGGTCGATTCCGGTCGACACACCGCCATGGGGCAATACGTAACCCTGGGCGTCGGCCGCGACCTGGACCTCGAGCCAGGATCCGGCGCCCCGACAGTTCCGGCGTTCGAGACCCGCCTCGACCAGGAGTTGGGTGACGCCCTCGCCGCGACCGTCGCAGCCACCAACGGCACATTCGTCGAGTTCGTGCACGACGGCAGCATTCGCGTGGGCAACGACAACCGCGACATCGCCGAGACCTTCAACACCGGCCGAGAGTCACTCGAAGGCGGACCCTCAGGCCGCGGAGGTGCCGTGATGATCACCTTCCTGGGCACCTACAGATCAGCGCGCGTGCGGGAACATGACTTTCTCGTTGACATTCCCGATAAAGAGCGACCAGCTGCGAACAGGCTCCTCCCTGGCGAGTTCGTCATCAAGGAAGGAAAGATCGCGGCGCCGCGCACCACTCCGGCTTCATGGTGAGCCACCAGCCCCACCCAATTGCCGCGCCGCGGAGCATGTCCGGGCGAATCGTCTCGGCCAGATGCGTACGCGGAAGCGTTGGCACCTGATTCGTTCCGTGGCACTATGTCGAAATGAACGAAGAAGAGCCCTCCGGTGCACGCCGGCAGGTCAAGAAACAAGCTGCAGTAATCATTGTCGGCGTCGTTTCTGGCTTGACTGTTCTCTTTCTAGGTCAGCATTTCTGGGGCATCGACTCGGCGATTCAGAATGCACAAGCAGTAGACGGAGCGGCGCTTGCACAAGATGACAACCTACCCGCCGCGGAAGCCACCTTCGTCGGGTACGGAGAGAGGTCAGCCGTAAACCCCTGGCCAGGGTGGGTTAGCTCCGAGATAGTCGACATCCCTCCGGGAGTCCAAGAATTTCCGTTGCCCCCTGGCGCCACGAACATCGGACGACCAACCTTGGCCGTACGAACCCCGAACGATCCCGAGCACTTACCGTACGTTTCGCGAGAATTCGTCTTCAACCTCAAAGGGTTGACCAAACTACCCACGATGATCACCGACATCGAGGTGATGATCGCCAGCCAAGGACCTGCACCCTCGGGAACAGTAGTTTGGTACATGCCACAAGGCGACACTCTCCGTAGGGATATCGGTTTCGATTTGACTCCAGGCGCATCTCGTTCGGCGCGCGTGATCGACGAGCACGGCGGCCTGGGCGAGAACTACTTCAACGAGAGAATCGTTACGTTGAGCCGTGACGAGTACCTCGGATACAAGGCACTCGTGTTCGCTCCCCCCGACTCCGATACCGAATTCTTCATCCGAATCAATTTCGATAACGGCACGCACGTCGATCTGCGGGATTCGCAAGGCGAGAATTTTCGCCTCACCAGCTACCCGCGGTCTACAGACCGGACATTCGTCAACAGCACGCCATCAGGGAGCTACGACGACATGGGCTTGTACCAGTGTGAATACCCTGCCGGTTGCGCATGGAGCTTGAACTCGATGCTGCAAAGCGGACCACGGTAGCGCCGCGCCTACGATCGAACTTCGATCCTGGTGGACTTGTTGAGCGTCGACGCTTTGGGGATGGACAGACAGCACGATCAGCTCTCTCGGGTGTCGAGTATCCCTCCGAGCAGTAGGACGAGCACCACCTCGCACAATCCGATGGCGAAATACACAACCTGCAGCCACCGCGTGAGTGCCGCCGACCACGACACCCAGGATCAGTCCTGGCGCCACGAAACTGTCGAACGGCGTGCCGTCCAAGTATCGGTGCGGCACGCCTGCACCATCGAAGAACACGCCCATGACGCCGCCGACGGCAGCTGAAGCCGCCGCGAACGACAGCATTATCAGCAGAGACCAACGCAGGACTGGACTGCTCGTCATGTCCCAATGAGTGTCGTTGCGGCTCATAGCGTCCTTCCTGACGCTTCGTGTGATCCGGAGCCTCCATTCCACCCTGGGCCCAGGTCGCGATCCAGTGCCGAAGGTCCTCATTCACCCCGTTTGGGCAGATCAGGTACTGCGATTCGGTCAGCAGGCGCTGATCTGCTCGGCCCGCCGAGGACACGGTCATCGCTACTCGAGCAGTCCGGTTCCCGCAACTGCGGATCGCCTGGAGGATTCACTCTTTTCTGAATACAGAATGCGATGTACCGTTGCGGGCATGGACATCCTGACCCGCGTTTCGGTGCTGTCACGATTCGGCCACGCGCTGTCCGACCCAACCCGCACCCAAGTGCTGCTGGCGCTGAAAGACACACCGAGGTACCCGGCCGAACTCGCCGACGCACTGGGTGTGACACGCCAGAAGTTATCGAATCACCTCGCATGCCTACGCGGCTGCGGCTTGGTCGTTGCCGTACCGGACGGACGCAGAACCCGATACGAGCTGGCCGACAACAACATCGGACAGGCG
Source organism: Rhodococcus sp. I2R (assembly GCF_020889545.1). Lineage (NCBI taxonomy): Bacteria > Bacillati > Actinomycetota > Actinomycetes > Mycobacteriales > Nocardiaceae > Rhodococcus > Rhodococcus sp. I2R. Next base: position 35,943 of record NZ_JAHUTG010000032.1, on the reverse strand, counting down.
CTGGAGGACTTACTGAAAGTTGTTCTCGCGGTCGACCCGACCTGCTGCCCGGCATCGACCACCGAAAACTGCTGCTGATGCCCGCCGAGCTGGGCATGACGTCGCCGCCGAACTCGCCCTCCGTCGAGCGGCGAGCCGTACTGTCCACCCGCATTCGCTGGTTCGTCGCGGCGACGATTCTCTACAACGTGATCGAAGCGGTCATCGCCATCGCAGAGGGTGCTCGGGTCTCATCCACCGCGCTGGTCGGGTTCGGCCTGGATTCGATCATCGAGGTGTCCTCGGCAGCGGCCGTGGCATGGCAGTTCTCGGCCAAAGACCCCGAGACGAGAGAGAAGGTCGCTGTACGAATCATCGCATTCTCCTTCTTCGGGCTGGCAGCGTACGTCACCGTCGACGCCGTGCGCGCACTGTTCGGGCTCGCAGCCGCCGAGCATTCAACAGTCGGAATCGTTCTTGCAGCAGTCAGTTTGGCGATCATGCCCACGCTCTCGTTTGCCCAGCGTCGGGCCGGACGCGAGCTGGGTTCCGTCACCGCCGTCGCCGACTCCAAACAGACCTTGCTGTGCACCTACCTCTCCGCCGTTCTCCTGATCGGATTGCTCCTCAACAGTCTCTTCGGTTGGTCGTGGGCCGACCCAGTAGCTGCCCTCGTCATTGCCGGCCTCGCCACGAGGGAGGGAATGAACGCTTGGAAAGGAGACACCTGCTGCGCGCCGATACCCGCCCGCACCGAATCGGACGAACACCGCTGCGACTGCTGCGAGTGATACCTGCCCAGTGATCTCACGAGTGCATTGATGCCACGATCTCCACTTCGATGATTGGTTGCCTCTGGTACGGGTACTCCGCTTACCAGGCGCAGCAGCTTCACGGGGAACTAGTCCCAGCCACCGAATGGGTGGCAGAGGGCGGGCCGGGGATGACTCACGCACTCCGCGCACGCTCACAATGCACCGTTGCCACCTCCGCTCGAAAGGGGACGCGATGTCGAAGAACAGCACAGAGGAGCCCCCAGGGAGATCCAACGAAGGGTTCAACTCGCGCCACCGTGGGGAAAGCCCAGAGCAGGCGCTCGATCGAAACTGGACCAGCCTGCTGCAGGAGCTCAGGGTGGTGCAGACCGGAATTCAACTACTGACCGGGTTCCTCCTCGTTCTCCCGTTCCAAGAGAGATTCGCCCAACTCCCCAGCTACGACAAAGCCATCTACATGATTGCGGTCCTCGCCTCGGTAACCGCAACGATTCTGTTGACCTCTCCAGTCGCGATGCACCGACTGTTGTTTCGACGACGAGCCCTCGCAGACTTGGTCTCTACGGCACACCGCGCCGCCCTGGTGGGTTTGATGTTGCTTGGCGTAGCGCTCACCGGTGTGGTTGTTCTGATAACCGATGTCGTCATCGGACCCGTAGCGGCGATCATCGTGGGCATCACTGCAGCGTCGGGCTTTCTCGGAATCTGGGTGATTCACCCGCTACTTCGGCGTCGCCGCGCGGAGTCCACAGCCGGCGAGAGGTCGTCCCCGTAGAGGCAATACTGCGTCGCGCAGCTGGTCCTCACCGCACCGCATCGCTCAGCTGTTCCGGTGTCCACCGCTCGATCGTGCGGCCGTGACTGTCCGCGAAGTTCTCGACGGTGCCTTCGGGGTCGACGACGATGATCCAGTAACCCTCTTCGATGAGTTTCGCCGCGGTCTCCGAGGACGTGCGTTCCGCCACGGGCATCACCTCGTCGACCCGGCTCATGTCGAATACCACCAGATCTGTACCGGGCGGATGGGTGACGATCTCCTGCACCAGCGACTCGATGCTGCTCAACACGAGGTCGCCCTGCAGCACATAGATCGTCGCTTCCGTACCGTCGACGAGGGAGACGACCTGCGTCTCGCGCAGCGAGGAGCGCGAAGGCCTGGTCGCCTCCATCAGGTGCAGGCCCATGTCCTCGGACAGCAATTCCATCATCGCCACACCCCTGGCGCTGTTGCCGTGCGCATCCAACCGAGGCGAGAACACCGCCACACCAATCTGCCCCGGCAATACCCCGATGATTCCGCCGGCCACCCCGCTCTTGGCCGGGATACCCACCGTCGTCAACCAGTTGCCCGCCGCGTCGTACATGCCGCAAGACGCCATGACGCTGAGCAGGTGACGATTGGTCCGTCTGCAGAGAAGCTGCTTGCCGGTCTTCGGCTGCACTCCGCCATTGGCCAGAGTGGCTGCCATGAGGGCGAGATCGCTCACCGTCACCGACGCCGCGCATTGGCGAATGTAGCCCGTGACCGACTCGGTGGGATCGGCTGGCAATGCCCCCGATCCGTGCAACAAGTACGCCAGCCCCAGGTTGCGATGGGCCGTGGCCAGCTCCGAGTTCGCCACCGCCTCGTCCACCCGAATCGGCCGATCCGCTAGGTCGCCGAAGTACTCCAGCATCCGATCGACCGCCGTTTTCTCTCCCTCGGAATTGATCAGGGAGTGCGTGGTGATCGCGCCCGCATTGATCATCGGATTGCGCGGCTTGCCTGTCTCCGGGTCGAGAGAGAGCTCGTTGAATGCATCACCGCTCGGTTCGACGCCGATCCGATCCAGCACGTACTCGAGGCCGTGGTCCTCGATTGCGAGCGCATACGCGAACGGTTTGGACATCGACTGAATGCTGAATTCGTGATCGGCATCGCCGCTGGCATAGACGGTTCCGTTGCTGGTGCACAACGCGATCGCTGCACGAGTCGGATCAGCTGCAGCGAGTTCTGGGATGTAGTCCGCTGTCGATCCCGAGTCGACGTGCTCGGTAGTAGCGATGATGCTGTCGAGATAATCAAGAATCGGCGAGCGCATCAGCAAACCTTTCTCGGCCGCGGTCAGCGGGTCGTGTATCCGCCGTTGGCGAAAATGGTCTGCCCGGTGATCCACCAACCCTCACCTGCGAGGAACCGCACGAGTGGGGCGATGTCCTCGATCTGTGTGAGTTGATTCTTCAGCGCCTGCGACTTGTGAAACTCGACGCGCTCCGGGGTTTCCTGGCCGTAGAAGAACGGTGTGTCCATCGGTCCGGGAGCGATGTTGTTGACCGAGATCCCGCGTGCGCCGAACTCTTTGGATGCGGCGCGGGTGAAATGTTCCACCGGACTCTTGCCGCCGGCATAGGTCGAGTAGCCGTCGGTCAATGCGGCGAGCAGCGCAGTGACGATGGTGATCACCTTGCCGTCGTCGTTGATTCGTTTGCCTGCTTCCTGAATGAAGAAGTAGGCGGCCTTGCTGTTGATGCCGAACATCGAGTCGTACTCGTCCTCCGAGGTCTCGACGATCGGCTTGCGGAGCACCTTGCCGACGGTGTTGACGGCGATATCGACGCCGCCGAAGGCGTCGACAGCGGTGTCGAACAGCTTCACGATGTTCGCCGGACGGGTGAGATCACCTTGAAACTTCACGGCCTTCACACCCGCTGCCCGTACTGCCTCGACTGTCCGGTCGGCATCGGCCTCGGTGCTGTCGCTGTTGTAGTGCACTGCAACGTTGACGCCCTGCTCGGCGAGGGTGGTGCTGATCAGTCCACCGAGGTTCTTGGCCCCCGCGGCTACCACCGCTGATTTGCCCTGTAGCGAGTTGCTCATCCGAATCTCCTGTCGCACTGATCTCGATGTCGAGCTAAACGGTAGGGTTCAGAGCCACAATTGAAAAACACTAAAAATGGGTGATTGCACAAGTATCAATTGTGGATAGGAGAGCCATGCCGAATCGACCCAGCCCACAGCTCGACCTCCGTCGTCTGCGTCAGTTCGTTGCCGTCGCCGATACCGGGTCGCTGACCGCCGCTGCGGCCCAAATGTTCGTCTCGCAACAGGCCATGAGCAGCGCCATGCGTCAGCTCGAGAAGGACCTGGGGGTGCGGCTCCTCGAACGACACGGCCGCTCGACCGTTTTGACCGCCGCCGGCCTCGAACTCCGCCAGGGTGCGTCGATGCTCCTCGCTGCCGCCGACGCGTTGGGTGCGGCAACTCAACAGGCCGCCCGGGGCGAGGCCAAACCGTTCGTCGTCGGCCACTCTCCCGCAATCACATCCGAGGAAGCCTTCACCAAGATCGAACCGATTCGCGCAGCGATGCCGGAGATGTCGGTGACCGTCCGGCAGATGTTCCCGGACCGAATTCACGATGAGCTCGTGGACCGGACCGTCGACGTCGTACTGCGACGCGGAGTCATGACGCCACCCGATCTCGCCACCGCGGTACTCCACTACGACACACTGAACATCGCCGTCGACGCGAACCACGACCTCGCCCGACGCGGTGAGATCTCGCTACCGGACATCGCCGACTGGCCACTGGTGGTGTGGGCACCACCCGGGCACTCCTTCTACACCGACTTCCTCGTCTCTGCCTGCAGACGTGCGGGTTTCGAGCCGACGTTGGTTGTGAACCCCATTCAGGGAACACCTCCGGTGACGGCCGTCGTTCGATCGGACCGGGTCGCACTCGTCACCGCGGCCGTAGGCTCTGCCCTGGGCGGGCAGGTGCGGGTATCGAGCCTCGCCGACGCCCCGCGTGTCCCAGTGCAGGCAGTGTGGCTGCCGCACACCATCTCCCACGCTCGGACGGCACTGCTCGATGCAGCACTCCCCTGACCGACGAGCGAAGCCACCGGCCGGGTAGTCACATCACCGTGTGCCAACTTCGCCGCACCCGACAATTCGGGACAGAAATAGTCGAGACATGGGCATGCCCCCACTCATATCGTTGTGCTCGCAACCGAAGAAAGGCGCTCACGGACATGCTGGAACGATGGAACGATGCTCTCGGCTACATCGAGGAGAACATCGAAGGTGAGATCGATCCGACGGCACTCGCACGGATCACTCTCACATCCGAGTACCACTTTCGACGCGTCTTTTCGGCACTCGCTGGGATGTCACTATCACAGTACATCCGGGCGCGCCGAATGACGCTGGCAGCAGCGGAGATTCTGGACGGCACCGGCATTCTCGACGTCGCATCGAAGTACAGATACACCTCCGGTGACGCGTTCAGTCGCGCGTTTCGACAGATGAACGGTATGACGCCCGCTGAAGCGCGCCGTCCCGGGGCCATCCTCCATTCACAGCAAGCACTGACATTTCACCTGACCATCCAAGGACGGAGCACCATGCGCTACCGCGTAGTCGACCTACCTGAACTCCACATCGTCGGCAAGACAGCACGAATCCCCCTGAAACATCACGGCGTGAACCCCGCGATGACCGAGTTTCACCAAAGCCTTCCGGCCGGCACTGGAGAACGCCTGCGCAAGCTCGCGGACATCCCTGCGCTACCGGAGATCCTGTTTGTCAGCACGGATTTCGAAGCTGATCGCGCCGACGGCAGCTTGTTCGACTATTACTTCGCCGTCGCGACATCCGTCCGCCACCAAGGTTGGGACGCACTCGCGGTGCCGGCGTCGAAATGGGTTGTGTTCGAGGCGCACAGCGAAGGCAACCTGCAGGCTGAATTGCAGCAGCTCTGGGCCGACGCGTTCAGCGAGTGGTTTCCATCCAATCCCTACCAAATAGTCCCGGGCCCGGAAATTCTCACCGTCACCGAGCATTCCGAAGACTGGACCACAGGCACAGGCGAGCTGTGGATCCCCGTCGAACGCACGAGCTGACGCCGGTCGACGGAGGAAACGAGCCCGGTGAAGTATTCGCAACTACCGGAACCTGATCGGACCGCTTTCGGTCAGGTAGTGGCCTCGGCATCGAGCCGGCTCAGAGTGTAGGACAGCTGATCCTGTGTGACCAGCGGAAACTTCACCTGCTCGAGGACCTTCTTGTCGGTCACCTTCGACCAATCGTACGTGTGCCGCACCAACGTTTCGTTGGGTCCCTGAGACTCCAACTCCCACAGCCACTCCCACCCGGGAGGCTCGGTACCTGCGGGCGCGGTCTTCCAGGCCAACAACTTGTCCTTGGCGTACCCGGACACATAGTTGTCGGTTTGGTACTCACCGCCCATGTGATCGCCCTGCATGTTCATCCTGAACACTTCACCGACCTTCTGGATGCGATCGGCGTGGTCCACACCTCGGATGAACCCGGAGCCGTCGAGCGATTGGTGTCGCTCCGGATTGGAGAGGACGTCGAAAACTGCGTCGACCGGCGCCTCGATTGTTCGTTCGACAGTGACCTTCGTTGTGTCGCTCATCCCTCCACCCTGCCTGCACTTCGCCGACGCGGCAATCAAGCCCTGGTTACGACGCCTCGCACCGTTCTCGCGAGGCATACCGTCAGGCAGTCTGGAAGACAGTCTTGGTGAGCTCCTCGGACATCTGCCAGATACGCGCTGCGTCGTCCACGCTGCGCAACGGCGCGTACATTTTCTGTTCGTCGGGTTTGCCGCTGAGGTTGCCGAACCCGCTGGGGCCGTACAGGGCGCCGGGCTTGGCATTCGGATCGGTTGCTGCCATCAGCGCGGGTAGCGCCGCCGTCTCGGCGGTGCCCGTCAGAATTCCGTGAGCAGACAACCACCGGATCACCCGGTACTGAGGGGTGTCCTTGCTCCGATCCAACTCGGGGCGGGCGGCCAGCAGACTGGTGGGCGCGACGCCGGGGTGCGAGAGGTTACTGGTGATGCCCCACCCATGAGCGGCACTGCGCCGCGCCAACTCGAGGCCGAACAGCCCGAATGCGATCTTGGACTGGCTGTACGCGCGCATCGCGTCATAGTTGCGCTCCCAATTCAGGTCCTCCCAGTTGATGTTTCCGCGACGGGCAGCGATGCTGACCTGCGACGTCACCCGAGCACGACCGTCGCGCAGCATCGGTAGAAGCCCGGCGACAAGGGCGAAATGACCCAGGTAGTTCGTACCGAACTGCACCTCGAATCCGTCGACCGTGGTCTGTCTGCTCGGTGGGCTCATCACGCCTGCATTGTTGATGAGAATGTGGATCGGACGGCCCTCCTCGCGCAAGGTCTCGCCCAGTGCCGCAACCGATTGCAGCGACGACAGGTCGAGCTTGCGCAGCGTCACGTCCGCACCGGGGGCGAGACCGGAGATCGTGTCGATCGCCGCTTTGCCTTTAGCGGCGTTGCGCACGGGCATGACGACCTCCGCACCGGCGGCGGCCAGTCGGGCGGCCATTCTCAGGCCCATCCCGTCACTGGCTCCGGTGATCACTGCTCGTCGTCCGGACAGGTTCGGAATCGTGATGTCGATCGTTCTGCGTGGCATGGTGTGCTCCCTCGGCGAGTTTGGTGTTGGTCTGCAATCGATACTGGTTGGACGACGGTGACCTATCCAGGACCTCTCGAACACAGGCTCACCGGACCGTCGGAGAGTTCCGATGGGGGGATCAGCGGGCCGTGGCTACTTCTGCTCGGGAGCGGTAGAAACAACTGAAGCGTGCGCGGACAGGAGGAGCGATGTGATCGATCGGACCGGGTTGGCGGGGTTTCTCCGCAATCGCCGTGAGGCACTGCAGCCAGAGGACGTCGGGTTGCCTCGCGGACAGCGGCGCAGGACCAGTGGGCTGCGACGCGAGGAGGTCGCGTCGCTGTGCAACATGTCGAGCGACTACTACTCCCGCATGGAGCGCGAGCGTGGACCGCAGCCGTCGCCGCAGATGCTCGCATCCATTGCTCAGGGATTGCACCTGTCGATCGACGAACGCGACCACCTGTTCCGCCTCGCGGGGCACAACCCGCCGCCCAGGGGCACATCGAGTGAGCACATCAGCCCTGGTCTGCTGCGTATCCTCGATCGTTTGGTGGATACCCCGGCAGAGATCGTGACCGAGCTCGGCGAGACACTGCGACAGTCTCCGATGGGTGTCGCGCTCATCGGCGTCACGACCCAGTTCACCGGGCCCGCTCGTAGTGTCGGCTACCGATGGTTCACCGACCCGAACGCCCGAAACATCCACGCCCCTTCGGAACACGAATTCCTCACTCGAATGTACGTCGCCGGGCTACGCGAGATCGTCACCCTCCGCGGCCCCGACTCCCGAGCAGCACACATGGCCGATCTACTTCTCGGCAGCAGCGAGGAGTTTCGGCGCGTGTGGGACGACCACGAAATCGGAATACGCCCGCACGAGGTGAAGCACTTCGTCCACCCCGAAGTCGGTGCTCTGGAGCTGAACTGCCAACGGTTGGTCGACCCGGAACAAGCCCACTCACTGATGGTCTACACCGCAACCCCGGGCAGCGAGAGCTACGAGAAGCTACAGATGCTGTCCGTCCTCGGTGCGCAGTCGCTGCGCTGACACTCCGCCGATGCGGCGCCGACGCGGTTCTGATCGAGAAGGTGCGATCGGGCCTGACCTCCGTCGGCTCCAGCCGTCAACTACTTCATGGTTCGACTCTTCCCGCAAGCCCGTTTGCGCAATATCTTGACAATATTGCGCAAACACTGCGATGGTTGTGGTCGCAGTCACAACGAGAAGACAGGGTGAACCATGGCACCGACACTCACGCAGGTCGCGCAGAAGGCAGGCGTCTCTCTCTCCACCGCGTCGCGGGCTTTCAGCGCTCCCGACCGAATCGGTGCGGACACCCTCACACGAATAGTCGCCGCTGCCGACGAGATCGGTTACAACGCATCGGCCGGTCGGTCACCCGAGTCACGGCGAGCCGCAAGCACGGTCGCGGTTGTCGTCCCGGACATCGGACACACCGTCTTCGCCAGTTTCGTCAAATCTGCGCAGGCCCAGGGCTGGCACCGCAGGCAGACGATCGTGCTGACCGATACCGACGGCAACTCCGACCGCGAGCGCGAAGTAATAGGTGAGTTGCAGTCCCGTGTCGATGCCCTGGTCGTTTGCGCACCCCGGCTTCCCGCCGAGGACATCGTGCAGCTGGCCGGCGACACCCCACTCGTGCTCGTGAACCGATCGTCCGAGGAATGCGACTGCGTCGTAGCCGATTCCGAGGACGGAATCCGACAGGCCATCGACTATCTGGTCGCATTGGGACACGAACACCTCGCCTACGTTCAAGGTTCACCCCAGTCCTGGTCCAACGCCAGACGGGTGGAAGCAATCGAACAGTTCTGCACATCACGGAACATCCAGGTCGACATCCTGGGTTGGCAACAGGAAACCCTGGCAGGTGGCAACGCGGCCGCAGCGAGCGTCATCGCCACCGGAGCCACCGCCGTCATGACCCACAACGATCCGATGGCCATCGGCGTCATGAACGGCGTGCGCGCAATGGGCTACGCCGTTCCCGACGATCTCAGCGTCATCGGGATCGACGACTCGCCACTGGCCGAACTCACGAACCCAGCACTGTCCAGCATCAACGTACCCATGGGACGCGCCGGTCTCGTGAGCTCCGACCTCGTCTTCCAACGAGCAGCAGAGCCTGATTCGGCGCCCCGAACCATCCATCTCCCAACACAACTCGTGGTGCGCGCGTCGTCGGGACCTTCCCGCCGCCGCGATTGACGCTCCACGGAAAGGACCGTTCTCGATGAAGATCGTCGTATCGGACCGCAACCTACTGCCTCATCGCACGCTCTTCGAAAGCAAACTCCCCTCGCACTGCGAAGTCTCTTGGCACAAGAACGCCGACGAATCCGCTCTCTCCGACGATCTCGCCGACGCCGATGTGTTCGTCGGCGGGAGGTTCAGCGCCGCGCTCGCATCAGCAGCGCCACAACTGCGCCTCGTCCACGTCGCAGGAGCGGGAACCGACGGCATCGAATTCGAGTCTCTGCCAACATCGACACTGTTGGCCAACACTTTTCACCACGAACGGTCCATCGCCGAATACGTCGCCGCAACCGCCGTTCTCCTCCGCCGCGGGTTCCTGTCGCAGGACAGCGAACTGCGAAAGGGCCGATGGGCCTCCCCCGTGTACGACCCAGCCTTGCAGCAATCGCCCGCATTCGGCTCGGCCACCGTTGGCTTCGTAGGGTTCGGACACATCGGTGAGCGCTCCTGGCAGTTGATGCGGGCATTCGGCTGCAACGGCGTCGCCGTCACCGGTAGTGGTTCGGTGGACGCCGCGGCACACGGGCTGAACTGGGCCGCATCCACCGACAAGCTGACCGACCTCTTGACAGAATCGGACGTCGTCGTCGTATCGGCCCCGTTGAATTCGGCCACCACCGGGATGATCGGCGCCGCGGAACTCGCAGCGCTCGGCCCTGATGGCATCCTCGTCAACGTCGGGCGCGGCCGCCTCGTCCAAGAAGGCGCCCTGTTCGACGCCTTGAGCTCCCGCGCACTCGGAGCCGCCGCGATCGACGTCTGGTACGACTACCCGAACCCCGACGGACAGGGCGCTCCGTCTCATCTTCCGTTCGGGATCTTGCCGAACCTTGTGATGACGCCACACTCGTCCGGGATCACCCGCGACACCTTCGAAGGCCGCGTCGGTGACATCACCGCGAACATCGTCCGACTCGACAGCGGCGAGCCACTGCTCAACCTCGTCTCTACACCGCAGATTCCGTCGAAGGAACCCCTCTCATGACAGATCGCATCGTCGCCGCCGAAGTCATCGTCAGCAGCCCCAGCCGAAATTTCGTCACGCTCAAGATCACCACCTCGGACGGTGTGATCGGATACGGCGACGCCACACTCAACGGACGCGAACTCGCCGTTGCCTCGTACCTGCGCGACCACGTCGCACCATTGCTCGTGGGGCGCGATCCCGCCCGAATCGAAGACACCTGGCAGTACCTCTACCGCGGGGTGTACTGGCGCCGGGGTCCGGTGACGATGTCCGCCATCGGCGCAGTGGACCTGGCGCTGTGGGACATCAAGGGTAAGACTCTCGGACAACCGGTGTACCAGCTGCTCGGTGGCGCAGTACGAGATCGCATCCTCTCCTACACACATGCCACAGGTTGGGATGTCGCGGAGCTGATCGACTCCGTCGACAAGCGCCGCAGCCAAGGTTTTCGCGCCGTGCGGGCGCAGTCCGGCGTACCGGGCCTCGACTCCGTGTACGGAGTCCACAAGGGCGCCGCAGGCTACGAACCCGCGGGGCGAGGCGCACATCCCGTGGAAGAATTCTGGGATACCGACTCGTATCTCAACCACGTCCCCGATGTCCTCGCCGCAGTTCGCGAGCATGTCGGTTCGGATCTCAAACTGCTACACGACGCCCATCACCGCCTCACTCCACAGCAGGCCGCACGGTTGGGCAAGGCACTCGAACCCGTCGACCTCTTCTGGCTCGAGGACGTCACCCCCGCCGAGGATCAACAGGCACTGCGCCTGGTGCGGAATCACACGACGACCCCGCTCGCAATCGGCGAAGTGTTCAACACGATCTGGGATTGCCACCAGTTGATCTCCGAGAACCTCATCGACTTCATCCGGGTTGCGATAGCCCACGCAGGCGGAATCAGCCACGTGCGAAAGATATTCGCGCTCGCGGAGATCCACCAGGTGAGGTGCGGACCGCACGGGCCGTCCGACGTCTCTCCCATCACCCTCGCCGCGAGCATCCATCTCGGAATGTCCACACCCAACTTCGGCATCCAGGAGTTCATGGGCTACGACCCGCTCGTCGACGAGGTCTTTCCGCACTCGTGGTCGTTCGCCGACGGCTATCTGACGCCCGGTGACGCTCCCGGCCTCGGTGTGGATTTCGACGAAGCTCTCGCCGCACGCTTCCCGTACGAACGTGCCTACCTCCCGGTTGCGCGCAGGCTCGACGGCTCAATGACGGACTGGTGACCGATGAACGACATGAGACTTTCACGCAATACGGTCCCCTCTCGGCTACTCACCACTCGTGAACAGCCTGAGGGCACCTCGATCGTCCACCTCGGACTGGGTAACTTCCACCGCGCTCACCAAGCCGAGTACACCGCACGCGCACTTGCCGAGCACGGCGGTCCCTGGGGAATTCTGGGCGTCGCAAATACGTCACGAACAGTGGTGGACGCGATGATCGCACAAAACATGCTCTACGGCATCGTCGAAATCTCCCCGTCGGGCTCACGAGTGAGTGTGCCCGGTCCACACACCGGAGTGATGGTTGCAGCCGAGAATCCCGCTGCCGTGGTCGAAGCCATCGCAAACCCTGAGGTCAAGGTCGTGACCGTGACGGTGACCGAACACGGCTACACGTTCTCACCCGAAACCGGGAAACTGGACATCGATTCCCCTCCGGTGCAACACGATCTGGCGAACCCGACGAATCCGCGCACAACCGTCGGACAGATCGCGCGAGCCCTTGCTGTCCGAGCACGTACCCACGGCGCCCCGATCACCATCGCCAGCTGCGACAACGTCCTGTCCAACGGAAGCCGTACCGCCGCCCTCGTCCACGAGTTCCTCGAGCGTGCGCGAGCCTCGGACGTCCTGGAGTGGATATCGACATCGGTGACGTTCCCGAACTCCATGGTGGACCGAATCGTTCCCGCTTCCGCGGAGGTCTACAACTCCTCGTCCAGCACTGCATTGGGGGCGACCGACTCGATCGCCGTCCCGGCGGAACCGTTCTCGATGTGGGTGATGGAGGATCGTTTCTCCGCCGGCCGCCCGAAGTGGGAACTCGCTGGGGCCACCTTCACATCCGATGTCGAGTCCTTCGAGCTCATGAAAGTGCGCCTACTGAACGGAACGCACTCTCTCATAGCCTATCTGGGCGCACTCGACGGACGGTCCACTATCCCCGACTCGACATCGCAGCCGTCAATCGAGATGGCGGCGAGAGCCGTGCTCGTCGACGAATACCTCCCCACGATCTCTGTTCCGGATTCGATCGACATCGACACCTACATTGCTCAGCTATTCGGACGCTGGTCCAATTCCGCTCTCGGACACCGAACATCACAGGTCGGCTCCGACGGTTCGGGCAAGCTTGCACAACGCATTCCCGAGCCAGCCCGCCTCCATCTCGACAACGGTTCGGTACCGCAGCATCTTGCGCTCACGGTGGCGGCGTACCTGTGCTGTGTTGCACCTCCACTCGATTTCGATCCAGGCCCACACGCTCACGCAATGACCGATCCCGCCCGGCCACGGCTGGCAGAACTCGCCGCATCGGCCGCGTCCATCGAGGATTACGTAAGAGCAGTATTCACCGTCGGCGACATCTTCCCGAGCTATCTTGCCGATTTCGACGAATTCCTCACTAAAACAGCATATTTCATGAATACTATTATTCGGCACGGTCCGACTGTCGCAGCCGCCGAGGCATCCTCCGCGAGCCGCAGTGAGACATCCGTTCGGCCCGCCCTTCACTGAAAAATCTCCCCTCTCATCTGCCGGATCAGCCGGCCACAGAACGAGGACACACGATATGGACACAGCGACAGGATCATCGGTATCCACAAAGGAATCCGAGCCCCACCACAATCCCGCGGCCGTGCGGCGCGCGGCCTGGGCAGGCCTCATCGGCACGACCCTCGAACAGTACGACTTCGTCATCTACGGCACGGCCTCTGCTCTGATCTTCAACCAACTGTTCTTCCCCAACATCTCACCCGCGGCCGGCATCATCGCCAGCTTCAGCGCGTACGCGGTCGGATTCCTCGCCCGCCCACTCGGCGGACTGTTCTTTTCGCGCTACGGCGACCGTTTGGGTAGAAAGTGGGTTCTCGTCGCGACGCTGATGCTCATGGGCGGCGCGACGATGGCCATCGGATTGCTGCCGACGTACGAACAAGTCGGGCTTCTCGCACCCACACTCCTGGTCGCGTGCCGATTCCTTCAAGGATTCGGCGCCGGAGCCGAACAGTCAGGCGGTGCAACGCTACTCACCGAGACCGCACAGATCGGGAGGCGAGGCCGGTTGGCGGCCCTCGTCATGACCGGCGCAGCTCTGGGCACTGCACTGGGTGCGATCGCCTGGATCCTCGCCCAACTCCTCCCAGACGACCAACTCATGGCATGGGGGTGGCGAATGGTGTTCCTGAGCAGCATCGTGGTCACCGTCGCCGCGTTCATCATCAGACGAAAGCTGTCGGAATCTCCCGTCTTCCAGGAATTGAAGGCCGCCCAGGAACGCCCCAAGGCGCCGGTGAAGGAAGTTTTCAAGAACGGCAAGAAGCCCCTGTTCATCGTTATGTTCATGACTGTCGGGATCAGCGCGCAGTCCTATACCTATCAGGTGTTCATGGCCTCGTACATGAAGAACGACCTCGCAATCGACCCGACCTTCATCCCCAAGGTCCTTCTGGTCGGCGCAATCTGCGGTGGTATCGCGGCGTACGGCTTCGGCATCTTGTCCGACAAGGTCGGGCGCAAACCGGTCTACATCGGCATCGTCAGCCTGCTCGTCATCCTGCCCATCCCCACGTTCATGGCGCTCGACACCGGTTCGTTCATCCTGATCACGGTCGTCATGATCATCGGATTCATCCTCGCCTGCCAGGGCGCGGTCGGTGTCACCATGAGTTACTTCCCAGAGATCTTCGGTGCGCGATACCGCTACGCAGGTGTGACGCTGGGCCGCGAATTCGCGTCGGTATTCGGTGGCGGTATCGCGCCGCTCATCTGTGCCGGTTTGATCACAGCGTTCTCGGGATCCTGGGTTCCCGTAGCCGTGTACATGATGATCATGGCTGTCTCGGTGCTCATCGCCTCCGCGTTCGCTCCGGAAACCCGAGATCGCGATCTCACCGACCTCGCCAACGCGACGGATCCGATTCGCGAAAAGGTCTGATCAGCAATGACACTCATGCAGAGATCCGATCGCTCCACGACAACGGCTGTCACACCCGACATCATCGCCGTGCTGCGTGCCGACGATGCCGACAGATACGACCCGGTCGTCCGGATTCTCGCCGAGAACGGGATCAGCGGCATCGAACTGACGCTCAGCACACCCGGCACGATGGACCGCCTCGAGACGCTCCGAAATACCGCGCCCAGCGGTGCAAAAATCGGAGTGGGAACGGTGACCACGGTCGAACAAGTCCGCCGTGTGCTCTCGATCGGCGCCGACTTCATAGTCACTCCGGTCACCGACCTCGAGGTCATTGCCGCAGCGGTGGATGCTGGAGTACCGATCTACCCGGGCGGCCTCACGCCGACCGAACTCCTGCGTGGATGGAATGCAGGCGCGACTGCGGTCAAGGTCTTCCCCGCGTCGCTGGTCGGTCCTGACTACCTGGCCGGCCTTCGCGGACCGTTCCCCGATATCCAAGTGGTCCCGTCCGGCGGACTGGGCCTCACCGAAGCAGAGGCGTGGATTCGAGCAGGCGCGACCGGAGTGAGCATAGGGAGCCCGCTGCTGGGGGACGCACTACGCGGAGGAGACCCGACATCCCTCGCCCACCGTTGCGCCCGGTTCGTCGAAGCAGTACACAACGGAAGACAGCCACGATGACGGTGTTGACCTTCGGTGAAACCATGGCACTCGCCAGTGCCGTCGGCACCGGCCCGCTTGCACACACCGCAACCATGGAGCTCGGCATCGGCGGGTCGGAGTCGAACTTCGCTGTTGCCCTCGCACGCCTGGGAGTGGACGTGACCTGGGTGGGACGCGTCGGGGTAGACAGCCTCGGCGACCGCGTCGAGCGGGAACTGCGCGCCGAGCGACTCGACGTCCACGCCGTCCGCGACGACCAGGCGGCCACCGGGCTGATGGTCAAGGAGCGAAGAACCGCTTCCGCCACCCGAGTCTGGTACTACCGATCCGGTAGTGCGGGTTCGCGTTTCGGAATCGGCGATGTGCCGGACCGAGCGTGGGACAACACCTCACTGTTGCACGTCACGGGTATCACCCCTGCCCTCTCGGAGTCCGCTTCGAAAGCGACGCTGCACTACGTCGAGCTGGCGCGCGAGCGGGGGATAACGGTGTCCTTCGACCTGAACTATCGCAAATCGTTGTGGACGAAAGAACAAGCGGCGCCTGTGTACAGACAAATCATCGAACGCGCGGATATTGTCTTCGCGGGTGCGGACGAAGCCGCTGTCGTCGTTCCGGACGGGAGCCCCGCGGAACTGGCCGAACGATTGTGCGCGCTCGGCCCCGACGAGGCAGTTATCAAGCTCGGTCAGCACGGTGCATTGGCCCGCGTCGACGGCCGCTGTGTCGACAGGGCCGCCGTGCCGGTGACCGTCGTGGACTCCGTCGGCGCCGGCGACGGATTCGTCGCCGGGTATCTGGCGGAACGACTAGCCGGTCGTTCGGTGGCCGAGCGACTCGAAGTGGCAGTCCGGGTGGGTGCATTCGCCTGCACCGTCACGGGCGACTGGGAAGGCATGCCCAGACGAGACGAACTTGATCTTTTGGCCGCAATGGAAGGAGTCTCACGATGAAGGCGTCCCAGGCTGTAGTAGTGCACGGTGCGAACGACATTCGAATCGAAAGCGGTCCGGTCGCACCAGCCCGCACCGACGAAGCGCTCGTCGCGATTGCATACGGCGGCATCTGCGGATCGGACCTGCACTACTGGCAGCACGGGGCGGCAGGAGAATCGGTTCTGAAGGCTCCGATGCGGTTGGGGCACGAAGCGTCCGGCACCGTTGTCGTCGCCGCATCCGACGGTAGCGGCCCCGCGGTCGGTACGGCCGTCGCAATCCACCCGGCTACACCGGGTGGAACCGGCGCGAAGTACCCCACGGACCGACCGAACCTGTCGCCCGGTTGCCGCTACATGGGCAGCGCCGCTCAGACCCCACACAACGACGGATTGTTCGTCGGGCAACTCGCAATTCCCACCCGCATGCTCCGACCGTTGCCCGAGGGTCTCGACCTCAGGCTGGCATCGCTGGCCGAACCCGCCAGCGTTGCCTGGCACGCCGTGTCAAGGGCGGGCGACGTCGCGGGCAAGACTGTCTTGGTGATCGGCACCGGTCCGATCGGCGCCCTCATCGTTGCCGTCGCCAAACGCAACGGCGCGGCCGATATCGTCGCCGTCGACCTGGAAGACTATTCCCTCGGTATCGCCCGAAAACTGGGTGCCACTCGGACGATCGACGCACGGGACGCCGACGCGATCACAGCTGTGGAGGCGGACCTGACTCTCGAATGCTCCGGCAATCACCGCGGATTAGCCTCGGCCATCGCCGGCACGGCCCGTGGAGGCCGCGTGGTGATGGTGGGGCTGCTACCCACCGGAGATCAGCCGGTGCCGATGTCACTGGCCATCACCCGAGAACTCGAACTCGTCGGGTCGTTCCGCTTCAACGACGAGATGGACGAGGTGATCACCGCGCTCGCCGACGGTTCGCTCGACGTCGAAGCCGTCATCACCGCCGAAAACACCGCCGAAAACTCGCTTGCCGCATTCGAATTGGCGAAAGATGCCTCCCGGTCGAGCAAAGTCGTGTTGCGATTCGGTGAGCACGAGAGCTGACACCGAGCCGATCGAGGTGTACGTAGCTCGCAGGGACATCCACCGGTTGAAGTACCGAAGTTCGCCACCGGAACGTGCACGCACCGAGCTCGCTGCCCTGGCTTACCGCCAGGAGGTCGGTCTGATCCACGCCTCCCGGGCGCTCGAGATTCTCGTCCGCACTGCAGTCGACCGCGAAACCGCGGACGCATTGGATGCGAACTGGCAGCGATGGCGTGGGATTCTGCGTAGCTCCGAGAACGCGGTCGGGGTTCTGGCAGCCTGATCGGTCCGCGACGAAAGCCGTGGACGTCACTCGAATTTCTCTGACGTCCAGTTGAATTCAGGGGCACAGCGTCTTCGGGAATCCCGTCCACTGCAGATCGGCGCGGAGGTGGCTCATGTCGTTGAACATGACGATGCTCGGTGGCAGCTCCGGCCGGTTCTCGATCACGGTCAATGCGGCGTTGGCACTGTTGAGCCCGAGCCACCGCGCCGCCGGGGCGTCCAATGCGTGCCGGATGAGCCATGCGATCGGATAGGCGTGGGTGATGAGTACCTCGTGTGCATCGTCGTCGCCCTCGGGTGCAGTGGCGAACCTCGCGATCAGGTTTTGCGCGATCCTGTGACCCGCTGCAGCTTCTTCGGTGTCGTAACCGTCGAAGAACGGCACCCATGAGGGCGGGGTTTCCTCCGGCGTCGGCACATAGGGCACGTGGTCGATCAGCTCGGCCGCTTCGCTGACATGGGCGCTGCCGGTGATGAAGATGTTGAGTTCCCGAGCGCTGGCGGCAGCTCTGGGTAGCGGAGAATGCCAGACCGCGTCAATCGGCAAGTGCGCCAGGCGTTGACCGAGTAGACGGACTTGTTCGCGGCCAGTGTCGATGAGATTGCCGAACGCGTCGGCGTCGCCGTGGCGTGCGATGTAGAGATACCTGGTGGCCATGAGCATGTCAGGAGCACCACTCCGATGCCCCTGTTCTCCCTTCCCTTTGGATGCGGCGGTTTTGTCAGAGGATGGTGACGGTGCCGGCTGTTCCATCCACTGCGATGAGGGCGCCGTCGTCGACGCGGGTAGTAGCGTCCGGGACGCCGAGCACAGCAGGGATGCCGTACTCACGGGCAACGATCGCAGCGTGCGAGAGCGCGCCTCCGGTCTCGGTGACAACCCCGGAGGCGATCTTGAACAGGGGCGTCCAGGCCGGGCCGGTGTAGGGGCAGACCACGATGTCGCCGCGGCGGACGGCGCCAAAGTCCGAGGGGCCGCGCACAATACGTGCCGCCGCGGTGACTGTCCCGTGGGAGCCAGGAGTGCCGCTCAGCGCCGCGGCCGGACCGGAGGAGCCAGGGAACGTACTGGCAGGAAGTGCCGCAGTAATGGGGCGTGCTTGCAGAATCCACACGACGCCGCCCGCGACCGCCCATTCGACGTCCTGCGGCCCACCGAGAACCCTCGCTATCCGTCCTCCCAGATCTGCCAGCACCGCGACCGCGTCGTCGTCCAAGGCCCGTGCATGTTGCTGGTCCGGTGCGACGGTGCTGGTAGCGATACCGCCGAGTTCGTGGTTCAGATCGATGCGAGTTTGCTTGCTTCCGACCGAACATACGACGGTTCCGTCCGGTGCGACCTCGCAGGTGTCGGGGGTGACCGTTCCGCCCACCACCGACAGTCCCAAACCCCATGATGCTTCGATCCGGGTCGGCTCGCCAATTTGCTGTGGTGTGAACAGCACCCCTGAGACCTCGGCCTCGATCACCGGCTGAACGAGTACTGCCATATCCGAGGCACGCGAAGCGCCGCCCGTCCGGCGCCAGTAGTCGCCGACCCGTGCAGCGCTGGCTGACTCCCGACAAACCATGATCGCCTGGCACACATCGTCGGCTCCCTGAACGCCGATGATGCTCTCGTATTGGCCTGCCGCCGAGGCATCCTCGGTGTCCTCGTTCGTAGCGGATGACCGCACCGCCACCACCGGGTCGCCCAGCCGCCCGAGCTCGCGGGCGACCGAATCGCGCCTAGAGCGCCCGATTTCGGTGCCGGTCGGTACGACGAAACCGTCGGGCACGGGCAGTCCCTCGCGCAGCAGCGCACCGAGCATTGCCGCTTTGCCACCCGAGTCAGTCCGGGTCGCCTCGGAAAGTCGCGTCAGCATCACACCGTCCGATCAACGAAATATTGACAACATTATGTTGACGATAGCAGGATGACGGTCATGGGACGCAAGCACGAACCTGAACGGCTCAGCAGCGCCGACCATGCACAGGCCCAGCGTGAGCGCGACGCCCAAGACAAGCTTCTCGACAAGGGCGCAGACCAGCTGCAACCTCGACCGTGGCGACCTGCGCCCGCCCCGCCCTCGGCGGTCGACCTGACGCAGTACGCGGTGTGGCGCTCATCCGAGCTGACCCCCGACGAACTCCTGGGGGCGCTGTCACTGCTCCCGGCGGCTCGCGCGGAGGTCGAGGGCGTAGAGATCGGCCTACTCTTCGCGGCCCGGAGCGAGGGGCTGACCTGGGCACAGATCGCTGAGGCGATGGGTTTTCGCTCCCCACAGGCCTGCCAGCAGTATGTGAACCGGCTCAGCGCCAGGCAGGACAAACGGATATGACGCGCCAGTCCGCGCCGGAACTACTCGTCCTGCACACGGTACGCCTCGTGGGATTTGCAGACAGTGAAGCGGTCGCCGAGCGTGCTCGGACGAGTCACGCCGAAGCATTGCGACTGCTGACTATGGCGGAGCGCGCGGGGTGGGTGCAGCACGACTCGTTCGCTGAGCTCGACGGTTGGTCACTCACCGATTCCGGCAAGGTGGAGAACGAGCGCCAACTCGCGGCAGAACGCGTGGAGGCCGACCCCGACGGGACGGTGGCGGCGCTCTACCGCGACTTCCTCCCGCTCAACGCTCGCCTGCTGCGCGCTGTCACCAGTTGGCAGATCAAGCCAACCGAAGCCGACACGTTCGCTCCCAACAACCACACCGACAGTGAGTGGGACGGGCGCGTCCTCGATGAACTCACGGCACTGAGTGAGGAACTCGCACCCCTGACCGAGCGGCTTTCTGCTGTTCTGGCGAGATTCGACAGCTACATGACTCGGTACGCATCAGCGCTGCACAAGGGCAGAAGCGGGGAACGCGACTGGATCGACAAGTCCGACAGGGACTCCTGCCACCGCGTGTGGTTCCAACTCCACGAAGACCTCGTCGCTACCCTCGGCATCGACCGAGCAAGCGAGGTGTAGGTACCGCGGACCTTGCTGTCGGCCGCTGCGCCCAGAATCAGTGGCGTGAGATCACTACGCGACGATAGGAGCCATGGACGTCACCGTCTCCGTACTTGCCGACCGACCCGATCTCGCCGATGCCCTGTGGAGCATGCCGGACTCGTGGCCGAGGTTCATGACGCGCGATCCCATCGCCACGATGTACTACACACCCGACGTCCTCGAACTGTTCGGAGCCTACGTACTCGTATGCCAGGACGAGACGGGAAACGTCGTCGGGAAAGCGTTTTCGATCCCCTTCCACCTGGCTGAAGGCGACGCGCTGCCGATCGACGGCTGGGACGGCGCAATTCAACGCGGCATCAGCACCCGGCTCACCGGCCGGACTCCGAACACCGTCAGCGCCCTCGAAATTGCGGTAGCACCGGAACGCTCGACGAATGGCGAAACTGGACAGGACTGCCGTTCGACCGATCCGGACCGGTCGAAGTTCCGGGAGCCCTCTCACCGGTGCATTGCGATCTGGCACACAGAACCGCCGCATACACCGAGCCCAACGTGTGGGTTCGGCACTCTACTGCGCGCTCCTGAAGCGCAGTCATTCAACGGGCGGATCAACTCTTCTAGCGTTCGAACGACCAGAATTGTCAGCGGTGAGTACGCGCAGTCAGGACGGTCGCGAGACTGCGCAGTACGGTTCGCCGCGTTCGTGGTTTCGGATGCTCTTGATCTTCGCCCCAGTATGGTTCCTGCGGCCATCCGTATTGGTCGGCAGGAGGCTCACGGAAAGGATCTGTAGTCACAAACAAGAGAATCGCAGGTTTGTGATGATTTGTTACAACCCATGCGCTGTTGTCTCGATATCTCGAGAATCACCCGTTCGAGACGGACCCGACCGTTCTTGTCGGTGGGCGGTTGTACCTTCCCTGGCATGCAGAAGTTGGGGGACTTCACCACAGCCCACACGCTGTCCGACCAGGACATCGTGACCGGACTCGCGCACATCCACACCACCGAGACACAACTCGCCGCAGCACGACTGGCAATGCTCACCGAAGCAGACCGACGAGGACTCGCACTGCAACTCGGCCACTCCTCCATCAAACGCTGGTACGCCAAAGCCGTACGCCTCCCCGAAGGAAACATCGCCCACCAGATGACCCTCGGAAAATGGCTCACACACAACCCCACCGTCGCCGAAGCCCTCACCGACGGCACCATCCACTACCTCCACGTCAAAGCCATCGCCGACGCCACCGCCACCGTCCTCACCGCCGACCCCACCCTCACCGAACCAAAACAGACCGACATCACCGCGGTACTACTCGACGTCGCCACCCGCTCCCTCCCCAAAGACGTCCACGACCGCGGCCAAGAACTCGCCCACCACGCCGCCAAAGCCCGCCACGAAACCGAACGACAACGCCACGAAGAACAACAACGCCGCAAAGCCGCTGACAGCCGCGAGAACCCCCGCCCCGAGGACCCACCCCACAGCAAGCCCAACAGCAAGTCCGACGAGGAAACACCCGTGCCGCCGCCCGGCCCACCACCGCTGCCGGTGTCCGAAAACAGGGCACTCAACCGACTCGGCATCTACCCACTGGCCAACGGCCGCAGCAAAATCGACGGAGACCTCGACAAACTGACCGTCGAGAAACTCAAAGCCGCCCTGTCACCGCTGACCGCACCCACACCCTCACCCGACGGCACCCGCGACCCCCGCACACCCGACAGACGCAACGCCGACGGGCTCAGCGAACTCCTCGAGCGCTACCTACACACCCGAACAGACACCGGATCCGGCGCAGTCAACGTCAACTTGACCATCCCACTTGCAGACCTGCTGAAAAAACCTGCCGACGCCGAGCACCCACACCGACACACAGCAACTCGGCGGAACACCCCACCGGGTCCGAGTGACGGTGACTGGCCGTTCTGGCTGGACTGGACCGGGCCCATCAGCGGCCACCTCGCCCAATACCTCTCCTGCGACGCCCACCTCACCCCGGTGATCGTGGACCACCACGGCGTGCCTCTCGCACTCGGCCGCAGCTTCCGGCTCGCATCGACCTCACTACGCCAAGCGGTCATCATCCGCGACCGCTGCTGCGTGATGTGCGGACGACCAGCCCAATGGTGCCAAATCCACCACGTCACCTACTGGAACGACGGCGGCGCAACAGATCTCAACAACCTCGCCCTCCTCTGCACCGAATGCCACCGCGACATCCACAACACCGACTGGCAACTCGCCATGGGCGAGGACGGGCACCCGCACTCCATCCCACCCCCCGAAACCGACCCCGAACGTCGACCCATCCCCAGCTACCACCGGAGACGAAAACACTCCGCCTAGCCTCGGCCGAGGCACCGCGCTCGCCCACACCGCGAGCCGTAGACACCGCTGTGGTCGGCACTCATCCCATTGTTGGAAGTGCTGCGGCAGGGAGGTACGTACTGGCTGTCGGCATCGATGACCACGCTCCACCGCGCGTTCCGTGATCGAGTACGTCAACGACTGCCCCCACAGTGGCGCTCGTGCAGGACCAGAAGTCAGGCACGGTAGTCACATCGCAGGGACGGCCGACCAACAGCAACAATCTCAGCTGAACTCGGCCCCAACCGGAACTGCGCCGAACGGCGCAGGGCGACACGATTGGTGTGAAAGCCGAACTCACTTCCAAGGTGCGCATCCGTCATTCGAACAGTATCCTCCCGAGGGTCGTTGTTCGCCGGCGGGGGCCGAATGAGAAGGGTTTCGATGACCGGTCGAATGTGGTTGCGTCATGCTGCGAGTGTGGGCCTCGCAGCCCTCGTCTTCACGGTGACTTCGTGCGCGTACAGCGAAAGTAACTACGTGAGCCGAGTCGACATCACGATGCAGCCACCCGCTGCAACCGGTATCCCGGCACCTGCACCAGCGTTGAACCCGACTTTCGGAGGCACCGAGCCGGGTGCCTTGGTCGGGGCAGTCGAGTTCGACGAACTGGACCCTCAGATCACCGAAACCGGAGCGACCGCGCTCAAGATCGACTACCTCTCTCGGGACGCGAATTCGCCGGACCCCCGCACGGTTGCCGGTGCAGTGTTCATTCCCGCAGGCATTCCGCCCGAGGGCGGTTGGCCAATTCTGGCGTTGGGACACGGCTTCACAGGCGTATACGAGGAATGCGCGCCGACGAACCATCCCAACCTGCTGGGCAACGCACTCGTCGTCGGGGCATTTCTGCTGAACGGTTACGCCGTCACAATGGCTGACTACGTCGGCCTCGGTGACGGTTCGCCGTTTCCGATGCTCGATACACGAAGCTACGGGTACAACATCGTCGACTCCGTCCGAGCGATCAGGAACGTGTCCGACGGGTTGTCCTCGAAATGGGTCGCCTTCGGCGGATCTCTGGGTGGCGCCGCTGTATGGGCCGCCAACGAATTGGCTACCGATTATGGCCGTGGCCTCAACTTCCTCGGGAGTGTGAGCGTGTCGCCGGCAGCTGACATGACCGGTCTCGCTTACGCCGCGTCGGACATGTCGATGTCATCGGCGCAAAGACACCTTTACATGCTGGAAGTGCTCGCTCTGCAACGAACTACGCAGCCCGATATCGAGTTGACCGATTAAATGCGCGGCGATGCATTCGACAACAGGGTTCTGGTCCAGGCCTGCTACGGGTCTGACGCAGACCGTGCGCAAGAGGTATTGGACAACCTCGACCCCAAAGATCTGGTACCGATCGACCAAGGTGCCGTCGACCGCCTTGCTGGTTGGCTATCTGAACTTGCGCTGCCATCGCGACCTTTGTCCGGACCTTTGTTGCTGATATACGCGTCCGAGGACGACATCGTCGACGTGGCATGGCTCGACAAAGCCTCGTCCGCGGCTTGCGCACTCGGCGGCACCATAGAGAGTGTGGTACGAGTGGGGCAGGGCCACGGTGACCTCGACGGTTCCCCCGCCGTCCCTTGGGTCCGCGAACGATTCGACGGCTTCGAGGCTCCCAATTCCTGTCCATAGACCACGCCGGGAACAGAAAAGCGAAGCCTGAACCACCCGAAACAGACTCGAAGTTTGCTTCGGAATCGAGAAGTGCTGCGCAGCAAAGAATCACATTCCGTCCAGTTGCAGCCGACTCCACCTGGGCCTACCGTGAGTCCGTCGCCGCCGTGTCGACACGTGAGAGACGTAGGAGAGTCGTGACCGAACAGACCGAGCGTGCTGACGTGCATCTGCAGGCCAAGTCGGTCTCCGACGATGTCGGCTACGACATCCGCGACCGATACCGCCCTGGAGCCGGTCCGGTTCTGGTCAGCGGCGTTCAAGCTATCGCTCGTCTCCTTGTCGAACAACAGGTCCGGGATGCAAAGAACGGCATCCGTACCGGCACATTCGTCTCTGGCTACCAGGGCAGCCCGCTGGCCGGATTCGACAGGCTTCTGGCGAGCACACCGACCCTGCGCAGTGACTACGACATTCGACTCGTTCCGGGATTGAACGAGGAAATAGCCGCCACTTCGGTGTGGGGCAGCCAGATCGAACTGCCGGTCGGAACCAGAACGCATGATTCAGTCGTCGGCGTTTGGTACGGCAAAGGCCCCGGCCTCGATCGCGCTACCGATGCACTTCGACACGGCAATATGTACGGAGCGCACCCCGAAGGCGGCGTGCTCATGCTCGTGGGCGACGATCCAGGCGCAAAATCCTCGTCCATCCCCTGCGTCAGCGAGCGTTCGCTGGCAGCGATGAGCATCCCCACCCTCTACCCACGCAACGGCGCAGAAATGGTGGAGTTCGGACTGCACGCTATTGCCCTGTCCCGCTCGTCGGGGTGCTTCGTCGCCCTGAAAATTATCGCCGACGTCGCCGATGGCCTCTGGACAATCGATTCGAGCACGAGCGACGTCGAGATCACGGTCCCCGATGTCGAATGGGACGACAAGCCTTGGACGTACTCGCAACGTTTCTTCAAAGCACCCCCGGACAGTGTGCTGGCCGAAGCCGACCTCCTCGGGCCACGCTGGGCGATGGTCGAGGCCTACGCCGCAGCGAACGCACTCGATGCCGTCGAGGTTGCCCCGGCGAACGCGCGGATCGGAATCATCGCCGCCGGAGGTGCGTACGACTCCATGAGGCAGGCGCTCGTCGATCTTGGCCTGTCCGATGAAGACCTGCGCGAGAACGGCATCCGCATACTGCGAATCGGCATGATCTACCCGCTCTCAGCTTCTCGCGTGCACGAGTTTGCCGACGGCCTTTCCGATATCCTCGTCGTCGAGGACAAAGTACCGTTCCTCGAATCCCAACTACGAGAAATCCTCTACGGCGCCACGGATTCCCCAAGGATTCAGGGCAAGAGGGCATCGGACGGGTCGCGTCTCGTCCCCATCGACGGTGAACTCACCGCAGCACGCCTCGCCGAACCCATCCGGAGAGCACTATCGCCATTCGTCGACCTGCGTCGACCGCTTCCGCCGCCGCTGACGCTCACCCCGCTCGAAGCCAAGAGAACCGCCTACTTCTGCAGCGGGTGCCCGCACAACAGATCCACCGCTGTACCCGAGGGATCCATCGCAGGCGGCGGTATCGGCTGCCACACCCTGGTCACCATGTCCGGCCGGACCGACAGCGCAGTGAACGCCCTCACCCAAATGGGCGGCGAAGGCGCGCAGTGGATTGGCCAGGCCGAATTCGCCGACGTACCGCACACCTTTCAAAACGTTGGGGACGGAACGTTCTTTCACTCCGGCCAGCTCGCCGTCCAGGCGTGCATCGCTGCGGGCGTGAACATCACGTACAAGATCCTCTACAACTCGGCCGTCGCCATGACCGGCGCACAGGACGCCGAAGGCGGACTCGAAGTGCCGGCGCTGACCCACAAACTTGCATCCGAGGGCGTCGCACGCATCATCATCTGCGCCGACGAACCCGAACGGCATTCCAAGTCCGCTCTTGCGCCCGGCACCAAACTCCTGCATCGAGACCGACTCGACGAGGCACAAAAGGAACTGCGCGATATCGCAGGCGTGACAGTTCTGATCTACGACCAACGCTGCGCCGCCGATGCGCGACGCCAACGCAAACGCGGCAAGATTCCCGCGCGCAGCACCCGCGTCGTGATCAACGAGCTCGTGTGCGAAGGCTGCGGAGACTGCGGAGTCAAGAGCAATTGCCTCTCCGTACAACCGATCGACACCGAGTTCGGCCGAAAGACGCGTATCGACCAGTCGAGCTGCAATACCGACTACACCTGTCTCGATGGCGACTGCCCGTCGTTCGTGACGGTCGAAGTCCCGGACAATGCAGTAGTTCCGTCGAAACCGAAGAATGCGAGAATGACACCGCCCAAGGTGCCAGCGCCCGTCCTGGGCCCAATTGTGGGCACACACAATATCTTTCTCGCCGGTGTCGGCGGAACCGGCATCGTCACCGTCAACCAGGTGTTGGCCACCGCAGCCATGCGCGCGGGACTCCATGTGGAGGGCCTCGACCAAACGGGCCTCAGCCAGAAGGCTGGCCCGGTCACCTCGCACCTGCGCATCAGCTCGTCCATGGTCGAGCCGTCCAATCGCATCACTCCTGGCAACGCAGACTGCATTCTTGCCTTCGACCTGTTGGTCGCCGCAGACAGCAAGTACGTCGGTTTCGGTAACCGCGGGCGAACGGTCACAGCCGCATCGACATCCAAGACACCGACCGGTGACATGGTGTACGACGCCTCCGTGGCCTACCCTGACGAGTCGGTAATGGTGGAACGCCTGGAATCTGCATCGAAGATCCTCACTTCGATCGACGCCATGACAGCGGCCAAAGCCGTACTCGGCAGCACCGAAGCGGCGAACTTTCTGCTCGTGGGTGCCGCGTATCAGGCTGGTGGACTTCCCATTCCGGGGTGGGCGATCGAAGAGGGCATCGGTATCAACGGCGTCGCAGTCGCCGACAACATCGCTGCGTTTCGGTGGGGGCAGGTGGCAGTCGCCGATCCCGACCATTTCGCCGACGCCATCGCCCAGAAGGTCTTTCCCACGCACACGGAGGCTCCGGCCTCGATGTTCACGTACTCCCCCCTGCAAGGTGAAGTTCTCGAGCTTGTTCGCAGACGCGCGGGGGAGCTCATCGCATTCCAGAACCTGCGGCTTGCGCAGCGCTATGTGTCCACCGTCGAGCAGATTTGGCGTGCGGAGAGATCGGCTACCGATCGGACCGAATTCTCCGATGCCGTCGCGCGTGGGTTGTTCAAGCTCACCGCCTACAAGGACGAGTACGAGGTTGCGCGGATGCTCACCGACCCTCAGTTCATCGAACTCGTACGTGTCGAGGTGCCCGGGGCAAGCAAACTGACGTTCAAGCTGCACCCGCCGACTTTGCGAGCTCTGGGACGCAAAAAGAAGATCGGGCTCGGACCGAAGTCGCGCGTCCCACTGAAAGTACTTGCGCGCGGACGTGTTCTACGAGGAACTCCGCTGGACCTGTTCGGGTACGCGCACGTGCGTCGCGTCGAGCGCAAGCTGGTCGAGCACTATCGAACGCTGATGGCGGACCTCGCGAGCACACTGACGGAATCCAACTACGACCGCGCAGTCGACGCTGCACAGGCGGCCCAGCTGGTACGCGGGTATGAGGGCATCAAGCTCGGCAACGTGGACAAGTACTACGCTCGGCTGGCGGAACTGGATCTGTGAGTTCGCCGAAGATGGGCTAGCGAAGGCTCATGGCCTGACCGTAGGCCGCGTCCAGACTCCGAGACATCCGTTCGATCGTGCTCGCCTGGGCAATGGCTTTCGTAGCCAGCCTGACGGACTCCTGGTACCGAGTGTCCGAGAAGAACAGATCCACTGCCTGAGCGACATCGAGCGGCCGACTCCCGGCGAGCGCGTAGCCGAGCGATTCCATACTCGGGATGGATCGGGCCAACACCGCGCACCCGGCATCAGCGGCCTCCAGGGTGGCCAACGGGCCACCCTCCCACGCTGCGGTATGCACATAGAGGTCCGAAATCCGAAGTAGCTCGCGAACTTCGGTTGGCGGCAGCCACCCCGTGACCTCGACACCCGCACTCTCCAGAACGGCCCGACTGTGTGCTTCACCGTCGCCGATCCACACGAATCGATACCGGGACGATCCGAGTTCCGAGCAAACGCGAGCGTAGAAGCCAGGGTCCTTCTGCGCCATGATGCGGCCGATCATGGAAATGACGGGCTTGCCCTCCACGCGCGGTGCTGCACTACCGACGGCGGGTACCGGCATGACGATGTTCTCCACCACCTCCGAGGGCATGTCCGAGCGAAGTCCGAGACCGATCGACTCCTCGTGCGGCGACACGGCCACGAGGACCTGCGCTCGCTGCGCCAAAGTCTTTTCGACGGTGCGGTATACGTGCTTCTTCACTGCGCCATGACCAGCTTCCATCACATAGCAATGGGGAGAGTAGACAACTCGCGTCCCCCTCGGCAACATGGCACGCAGTGCACCCGCGTAACTCGAGTGAAGATGAACGATGTCGTAGTTGCCATCCAGCACGGCACGCCTGGCCTCGAGGAAAAACCCCCGCAGACCTCCGTCGACCCGATGAACATCGATTCCTGCTGGCAAATCGAGGGTTTCGTGTCCAACCCGCACTCGGGCGAACAGGCTGTGCTCGAACTGGTCGGCCCCCGTGATGTAGTGGATGATCGCACTGCGCACACCACCTCCGAAGGCTTCGGTGACGTGCAGAACTCTCAGCTTGTTGCCGATCATACCGAGCCCCTTCGCGTTTGCCACATGCGAGGAAATTATCCACGACATTTCGCACTCTGCTATGTCGTGTGGTCGATTGAACAATGAGAACGCCTAGTGACATGAAACGGGTAGAGAAAAACCCCCTAAAACAGACTTGAAGATTATTGCTGCGTTAACCTACATAACAAATGGTCGACAGAAATACCGTTTTTCCGACCACGCGGGGCTCCCGACCATGCGTCCCGCACTCGCCGTGCGCAGCCGAACTGCTCGGATATAGTAGGCACCTACGCGCACGACGACCGAACAGGATTTCAATGAGCACCGAGCCCTCGGCGCAACACGCGGAAATGACGCCGGCGAAGCGGACTACCGATCAGATCCCCACCAACGCCCGCGAACAAATCGGTGAACGGCTATTTAATTTCGCGATAACTCACATACCGTCGCACACGATTCGTCAGAGCTGGCTCAGGTTTTTCGGAATGAAGATCGGGAAGAATACCTCGATCATGATGGGTACCCGCGTCCACGGGATTCAGCAGCTGACGGTAGGCAACAACTGCTCTATCGGCTTCAGGTGCCTACTCGATGCCCGCGGCGAGCTCACCATCGACGACGATGTCGTACTGGCCAGCGATGTGCACATCGTGGCCGGCCACCACCTGGTCAATTCCGACGACTTCGGGCGGTTCTTGTCGCCGATTCACATCAAGCACCACGTGTGGGTTGCCAGTCGCTCAACCATCTTGGCAGGCGTCGAACTCGGCGTGGGAGCAGTTGTCGGCGCGTGCTCGTTGGTCAGGAAGGACGTTGCCGACATGGAGATTGTCGCGGGCGTTCCCGCCAAGCATGTCGGAGTACGGCGGTCATCTCTCGACTACCACCCGATCTTTCGTCCACTGATGTACTAGCGGTTCAGCAGTTGTTGGGCGCGGGCTGACCACCGAAGCGCTCGCCCAGCCATTGCACCGATGCTCCACCGTCGACATCGCCGTGGCCTTTGTCCGGCTGAAAGTCGGCTTCGATGACGCTGCCGAGCGCACACCCTTCGGCGATGGCGTCGTCGGTCCACCGAGTATCGATGAAGCTGTCCCGTCCGGCGTAGATCACCATCATCGGTGCCGAGGCGGGACCGATGGGCAGTGCAGTTCTCTCCAGCAGCGAGGTCAACAACGACGCGGCCTCGGAGGACGCGGGCTCCACATCGTCGGCAGACATCTGGCTCAGGATTTCTCCGCGCTGGTTTCCCTCCGGCCCCGAACACGCACCCAAGACATCCCAGTTCTCTCTGACCACACCCGATATGTAGTCATCGATTCGTAGATCAGGGTAAGACTTCTGAAGTCCCATCAGCATCCAGATGTACGCTGCCGCCTGATCGTCGGTGAGCGTGCCATCCAGCGCTTTTCGGACAATTCCGGACATGTCCGCCGAGGGGACGAGACTGACCGTTCCGACCAGTTCGAGTTCAGGCGCATACCCGGCCGCTTGCTCATTCGCTGCCCACGTCGCCCCGCCGCCCTGGGACCCACCGAACGCTGCCCACCGGTTGGACACAGATGGTGACAGCTTGCGTAGTGCCCGAACCGAGTCGATAACGTTGAGGCCGGCAGTGCGATTGTCGAGGTACGGATGATTGCCGTCGGTGCCGAGCCCCTGATAGTCAGCCGCCGCCACCGCAAACCCGAGTTCGAGGTAACTCTTGATCAAACCAACAGAACCCAGCAAGTCGTTCGAAGCCGACGGTGCACACTCCTGCTGGATACCGGTGGTTCCGTGCGCAAATGCCATCACCGGCCAACCGCCGGGGGGTGGGTCACCGGGGGGAACGAACAGCGCGCCCGACACCTCGGTAGGTGTTCCGTCGATACCCGACGTCGACCGATACAGGACTTTCGCTGTGGTGCCGCCCAAGTTGGAGACCGAACGGTCGAAGGTGGGGATCGTCATCGCCTCGACCAAAGAGCCAGGCCCATCGGTCGCGAAATCCGCCGTGGTGATCGTCTGCGGTTCGGGCACGGCCTTCGGCTCCAGCGCCGAGGCGCACCCTGCCACCAGGGCCGCACACGTTCCGACTGCGGCGATCCACGTGGCCGTGCGAGGCAGGATCGGCATACGCATCAAAGTTCACCATTCGGTTCCGAATCCAACCCGGCATCAACGGGATTGGCCGGCTCGGTGGAATCCATGGAAGTAGCTTCCGGCAAAGCTTCGGCGCCAGAGGGCCCAACAAGCGAAGTGCACGAGTCGGCGACCGGCTCGGCTGCAAACCGGTCTGCCATCCACGCGAACGCCGCCACCGTGTCGAGGTCACCGTGCCCCTCACCGGGTCGCAGCCGCCAATCGATCACGTCGCCTCGCTCGCATGCGCGACGCACCGCGTCGAGCGTCCACGTCCAGCGCACCAGGTTGTCCTCGTCACCCTGCACCACGAGCATCGGTGAAGCCCCAACCCCCGATCCGGTTGTGTTTCCGGGCCCACCGGGCGCAAGCGGCAGCGACCATTGCGTCAGGCGGTCGGCGAGAACTTGCGCCGACTCCGGCGAGGACGGCGCGACGTCATCGGCAACGATGGATTCCGCTAGCTGGTTTCGGGTTTCCAACGCGGTTCCCGCGCACTGCAGCAGCGCGTCGTTGTTGGCCAGAACGTCCCCGTGCAGATAGTCGCTCAGCACGATGTCCGGATACACCTGGGCAAGACTGTTGACCGCGAACTGCATCAGTGGGAGTTGTTCGGGGGTCAACGCCCGGAGGAAAGCGTCGGTCGCGAGACCGGACATATTCGCAGCCGGAGCCAAGGCCACCGCACCCACGAGATCGAGCCCTGCTCCATAGCTCTGCTGCAATTCGTTCGCCGCCCATGATGCTTGCCCACCCTGTGAACCACCGAAGGCAGCCCACCGCGCACTGGTGTCGGGAACGAGCTCCCGTGTGGCGCGCACAGAGTCGATCATGTTGAAGCCGACGGTACGCGGCTCGAGGTACGGGTGCGGGCCGTCGCTGCCGAGCCCCTGATAGTCCGGCATGACCACGACGTAGCCGTTGTTCACCAATGCGGCCACGGGGCCCGCGTTGCCGATGAGGTGTGGGTACATCGACGGCGCGCAGTCTTCGAGCATTCCCGTCGTACCGTGCCCGTAGGCGACGATGTTCCATCCGCCCTCGGGCGCGAGACCCGGTGGAGTGAACACCGACCCTGTGACGACCGTCGGGGACCCGTCGACGCCCGATGTGGACCGATACGTGATGCGGTGCGACTCGCCGCCGAGCTTTCCGATCCGCATGTCTGCCGTCGAGAATCTCGACGAGTCGACCAGTGATCCCGGTGCCCCATCCGCGTATGTCGGGCCCGGTGGGGACGGCGCGGTGGTGCTGGGGTTCGAGCTACACCCGGCCACAACCAATGCAGTCAGCGTCACCAGGACGAGTGCACCCTTCACGATGACGGGCAATCATTGGCAGCTTGCTGACCGTCGAAACGGGCGCCGATCCAAGGAAACGCACGCGATGCGTCGATGGTGCCGTGCCCCTCTCCCACACGCAGTTCGGACTCGATGGATCCACCGGCCTCACATGCTTCGGACAGCACTCGAGCGGTCCACTCCTGATCGACGAGCTTGTCCTGATCGGCGTACATCACCAGCAGCGGCGCGCCCGCCATGTGATCCCCCAGAGCCCGTTCCTTCAACAGCGATGTCATCCTGGCTTCGGCAGCCGGAGACGCCGGAACCATGTCCGCAGGGTCTGCGTTCTCGAGCACTTCGATCGCATCGGGCACCCTCGGGCCGTTGCAGAGCACCAACAGATCCTTGTTGGCGGCCACCGATCCGCGCATATAGTCATCGAGGTTCAAATCCGGTGCGCTGGTCGCTTTCAGGCCGATGATGGCCAGGAAGTACAGGTGCAACTGATCTTGGGTGAGTGCGCCCGCCGTTGCCTTGGCCGGCAGGTCGGACACGTCGGCCACCGGGACCCAGGCCGCCGCGCCGACCAACTCGAGCCCCTGCCCGTAGCGTGGTTCCACATCGTGTGCCGCCCAGGTTGCGAGTCCTCCGAGGGAGCCCCCGAAAGCGGCCCACCGCGAACCCGCTGCGTCCGTCAGGTTCCGTGCCGCCCGAACCGCATCGATCATGTTGTGCCCAAGAGTGTTCGAGTCCAGAAACGGGTGTGCCACCGTCACACCACCGGCGCCGAGACCCTCGTAGTCGGACATCACG
Organism: Rhodococcus sp. I2R; assembly: GCF_020889545.1. Classification (NCBI taxonomy): domain Bacteria; kingdom Bacillati; phylum Actinomycetota; class Actinomycetes; order Mycobacteriales; family Nocardiaceae; genus Rhodococcus; species Rhodococcus sp. I2R. Next base: position 2,563 of record NZ_JAHUTG010000032.1, on the reverse strand, counting down.
ACCAAGTATCCGTTCAACAGCAATGCGGTGATGGGCAGCCACTGGTTGAGCAGATCGTCATACATCGACGGGCCACAGTCGAAGTTGATTCCGGTGTTGCCGTGGCCGTAGGACACCACTGGCCAGCCGCCCTCGGGAGCGGTGCCGCTGGGCACGAATACGGTCCCGGTCACCTCGGTTGTGCGCGACCCATCACCGGATGTCGACACATAGCGAATCTTCGTGACCTCGGCACCGGTTTCAGCGATGCGGGGAACGACGGTGTCGAAGTCTTCGGCAGCGAGCAACGCCCCGGGTTCTGTCCCTCCGAGCTGTGCGTTCGATGCGCTATCAGTCGGCTGCGCAGGCCGCGCGGCGGCGTTGGTTGTCACCGTCACTGCATTTCGCGTCGAAGACGACGTGGCCGGTTGAGTACAACCGGCCAGCAGCGCCATTGCCGCAGCGACTGCGCAGAGGCAACGAATACCCGAAGTCAGTGTCACGAACTGCTCTTCATCCTTGCTGCTGTGAGCACAGAACCAAGCACGTTGGCACCGACCAGGCGCAACTTTTCGGCCGCTTTCGCTGTGTCGTTCAGTTTGGTCCCTCCGTACCGCGCGAGCAGCAGAACTCCATCGGCAGACTTGGCCAGCAGAGCTGCGTCGCTGAACTGCAGAACAGGTGAGGTGTCGATCAGGACGAAATCGTACGTCGCGCGAAGTTCTTTCACGGTGTCGACCAGAATCTCGGTACTGAGCAGTTCACTCGGGTTGGGCGGGATCGGCCCGGACGCAAGGACAGACAAGCCCGGATGCGACGACTCCTGGACAGCACCGTCCAAAGGTGTGTGCCCAGCGAGAACGGAAGAGGTGCCGACGTCATCGGTCATGCCGAGGTGAGCCGCCAAACTCGGAGCACGAAGATCGCCGTCGACCACTATGACACTGTGTCCGATCTCACCCAACGTGATGCCGAGGCTGGCCACCACGGTGGTGGTTCCGGTTGCCGCCTTCGGGCTGGTGAACACCAGGACTCGTGCTTCTTTGGTAGCTCCCACGAACGACATATTGGTCCGCAACTCACGGAAGGCCTCGGACGCTGCCGGGCGCTCTGGCACGAACAACAACGGATGAGTGTCCTTGGTGATCTTCTCTCGCGGAATCACACCGACCGTCGGCGCCCCTGCCTGGTCGGTGAGGTTTTCCGCATCCTTCACCGACGTGTCCAGGCGAGCCTGCAGGACCGATACGACGAGTCCCAACAGCAGACCGGCAACCGCGCCCAGAGCGAGGTTGCGCACCCACTGCGGCGAGACCGGGGAGCTGGGGGTGTCGGCCAGCTCCACCAGCGTGGCGGACGCAGCTGGCGATCCGCCACGCGCGGATGTCTCCAGCTCGGACACGAGCTGGCTGGTCTGCGCAGCAATGGTATTCGCGAGATCGCGAGCGAGTTCAGGATCGGGGTCGAGTACCGAAATGTCCAGCAGAACCGACTCGGGCTGTGGTGTCGCGGTCACTTTTTCGACCAGTTCGCTCGCGCTCATGTCGATTTCCAGCGAATCGACTGTTCGCTGGGCCACCTGCTTGCCCGCAGCCAAGGACGCGTACGAGGTGACGCGTTCGGTGGAGAACAGATTTCCTTGATATGCCTCGGCCACCGATGCACCACCGGTGGTGGTGACGAACAGCTGCGAGGATCCCTCGTATTGCGGCGTGGTGAACGCACTGATCAGTGCGGCACCTCCGACCGCGATCACCAGCGTCGCAACGATCGAAATCCATCGGCTGCGCCAGATTGCCAGGTACTCACGAATGTCCACCTACACGGTCTCCTGTTCGATAGCCGGGCATGCCGAGGCAAGTCCGGCGCTCCGCCCCTCGTGCGCGAATGAGTGAATAGTAATTCGGGACCCAGCAACCTCGCAGGACGAGAAATCCGCAGCGGTCGCCGCACCCTTTCAGCTCGACACTTGTCGAACTCCAGCCGACCGGGCATTCTGCATCTGTCGAAGCATCCTTAGCGACGCACTGCAAACTACCCGAACTCTGCAATAATTCGAACCCGACCCGGTCGGATTCGCCGCGAGCCGGTTCGAGGATGCACAGTTTCGAGTCCAGACTTTGCACGTTCATCCACCTGACGCGACGGAAGTAGAGACCACATGAAAAGCGCGTTGATCACGGGTATTACCGGTCAGGACGGTTTGTACCTGTCCGAGTTGCTGCACGACAAGGGCTACAAGGTGTACGGCCTTGTGCGCGGTCAGAACAATCCAAAGCGGGCGTTGCTCGAGCAGAGTCACCCGTTCGTGGAGATCCTTTCCGGCAACTTGCTCGACCTGTCGTCGCTGATGCGGGCGTTCTCCGCCGCTCAACCTGACGAGGTGTACAACCTCGGCGCTGTGTCGTTCGTCGCATATTCGTGGGAGAACGCTCGGTTGACCACCGACGTCACCGGCGGCGGTGTGCTCAACGTGCTCGAGGCGCTCCGCTTCTATCAGGACACCTCCGGCAAACGCGTGCGGTTCTATCAGGCTTCGAGCAGTGAGATGTTCGGCAAGGTGCAGCAGGTCCCTCAGTCCGAG